>DATKWZ010000036.1 GCA_035529315.1 Anaerolineae bacterium | reverse complement strand
TGGGACAACTTACGGGACGTTCTCAACTTTTAAACTTGGAACCTGCGGGGGAACCTGCGGAACATCCGTAAAAAAGCAAATAGCTATCTTTTAAGTATGGGAAGGCTTAGGGATTGCTTGTTACTTGACAAAGGATCCAATCATGTCGACCAACAGAGGCAATGTAAAATAGCCTTATTTGCCACAGCATTTTTTATACTTATTCCCGCTTCCACATGGGCACGGCTCATTGCGGCCAACTTTAGTTTCGGTTATTTTTGATTTTGGTGTATTCAATAATATTTCTAAATCGGTAATATCCTCTGGCTTATCCGGTTCTACTCCAATTGTATATTTCCAACACTTTTCTTCAAATATCAATGCTACTTCTTTCAATCTTTCTTCTGTTTGTACATTAACAACAGCAGGCTTCTTTTCAGTACCTAATTTTGCTGTCTTTTGACCGTTAAAAGTTTTTTCCATGTTTTCACCATTAAAAATTTTATAGGATTGAAGCTCCCCGCCGCAAGCAGCGGAAAATCTTCGACCGTAAGGAAGTTAGCCATTTTTTAGATTCGCCGGCTTTTGCGGTTCATCTACCGCATCGTATAAGAGATCAGATCGCATGTTTTGTTAAGATAAGGCACACCTCCTAAGAAGATAAACAAATCAGCCCTAATAAAACAGAGGAGGTATGCTCATAAAACTAAAAAATTATGGCAGAAATCAGAAAAAACGTAAAGGATATATTAAGCAAAGCGGACTTTTATTAGGTGGAATAGATGTGAGCAAGGCAAAGTATGATGCCTGTATAGGCACTTTGGAAGGTATAAGGGGGCTGCATTTGTTGCTCTTGAGAAAAAAACAACGATGATGTAAACTATTAAAATGATTTACATCACACCTGATATTAAAATAAGCGAAAATGAAATTAAGCTTCGGTTTATAAGGGCATCAGGCCCTGGAGGCCAGAATGTCAATAAGGTTTCCACGGCTGTTCAGCTTTGCTTTGATGTAAGAAATTCCACTTCTTTCTCCGATCAGGTTCGCTGTCGTTTGACCAGGCTTGCGGGCAGAAGAATTACAGCTCGCGGGATTCTTATTATTGAGGCCAGACGGTTTCGAACACAGGAAGGGAACCGGCAGGATGCGATTGGCCGTCTGATTAAATTAATTCAAAAAGCAGCTGAAAAACCTAAACCCCGCATTAAGACCAAACCGAGCCTTGCATCAAGTAAACGCCTGCTGGCAGCTAAAAAGAGGCGAAGTAGAATCAAACGGATGAGAGGGCTGGTTTCAACTTCCGAGGATTAGCTCAAGCCATTGCGTCCAGGTTCTCCAGTTGTTTCTCAAATTCAGCCTGCTTTTTCTCCAGCGCAATTGTCAGGGATTCAAGTTCATCATACAGGCTGTCGACAGTGGCCTGCCGTGTGTTAAGCTGTCTGGAAAGATTGGCAATTTTTGAGCCGTCACCGCTTACTGAAGCCGAGACCAGGTCTTTATTGATCTGTGCGATTTCAGTTTCGCCGCGTTCTATTTCTTTTTCCGCCTTCAACATACGGTTTTGCATGGGTTTTAATGTTTTTCCTTTTTCAATGATGATTTCAGACCGCTTTTTACGCAGGTTTTTCCGGTTCGGCCGGCCGGCGTTATTTTCAACTGAATTTTTGGTCTGGTCTGGTTTTCCTCTGCGATCTTCATCTTCCCACCCGCTTTTTTCCAGAAACTGCTGATACCCCCCGTGAAAAACCTCCTGGTGGTCGCTCCGAAAGACGATGAG
Source organism: Anaerolineae bacterium (assembly GCA_035529315.1). Lineage (NCBI taxonomy): Bacteria > Bacillati > Chloroflexota > Anaerolineae > Anaerolineae bacterium. The sequence goes on along the minus strand of DATKWZ010000036.1, from coordinate 48,241 downwards.
CTTTTTGGCAAGGGCATGGAGAAACATTTCATTATGGGTCACCATAATAACCGTGCCGTTGAAGTTGTCGATGGCCGCAAGCAGAGCATCGCATGCATCCATATCCAGGTGGTTGGTTGGCTCATCCAGAAGCAGCAGGTTGACCGGTGTGACCATAAGCTTGCCCAGCATCACCCGGCTTTTTTCACCCCCGGAAAGTACGCTGATTTTTTTAAGCGCATCATCACCGGAAAACATCATGGCCCCGCATATGTTTCTGGCTGTCTGACGATCCACATCATGGTGGGAATAAAGGATTTCTTCTTCCACTGTGCGGGTGTCTATTAGACTTTTGATGTTGGTTTGCTCAAAAACACCTCGGGTTATGTTGGGGTTGCAAGCGATTTCTCCAGAATGTGGCGCGAGACTATCGGCCAGGAGCTTGAGCAGAGTGGTTTTGCCTTTGCCGTTTTTGCCGATCACGCAGACCCGTTCACCGGCGGTAACGGTAAAATCCAGATTTTGAATCAGCGGCTTTTTTGTATCATAGGAAAATGTCAGGTTTTTTACGCTCATCACATGTTTTCCGGGAAACGGTTTGGATCGAAATGAAAAGCCAAGGGATTTGATGGTCTCCAGCTTTTCCAGTTTTTCCATTTTGGCCAGGGCCTTGATACGGGACTGGACGAGGTTTGCCAGCCTGGCTTTAGCCCTGAACCGGTTGATGAACAGTTCGGTTTCCTTTTGGTGTTTTTCATCGTTGATCCGGGTTTTTTCGTAGATTTCTTCATCCAGGGCAATCTGCGAATAGTACTTTTCGGTATTTCCGGCGATTTTGCGAATCTTTTTGCGATGAATACCCATGGTGTGGGTCACGATTCCGTCCATAAAGCTGCGGTCATGGGTGATAAGCATAAGTTCGCGGGGCCAGCCCGACAAAAAACGGGTAATCCATCGGATTGAGGTTATATCCAGGTAATTTGTGGGTTCGTCCAGAAGCAGCAGGTCCGGCTCGGCAACCAAAATCTTGGCCAGGTTCAGCCGTACCTGGAAACCGCCGGAAAATTCCCCGGGATGCCGCTGCATGTCCGATGCGGTAAATCCCAGTCCAAACAGGATTTTTTCAACCTTCCAGTGATGGTCCTGTTCAGCCTCGGAAAGTCCTGTCATGCCTTCGGCCAGAACCGTATCCCTGGTAAACTCAATCTGCTGGCTGACACAACCGATACAATAGTTCTTGGGCGTGGTGATCAATCCTGAATCCGGATGCACCTCTCCGGTGATGAGCTTAAGCAGGGTGGTTTTACCATGCCCGTTTCGTCCGACAACGCCAACCCGCTGTCTGGAGTTTATCCTGAAACTTGCGTTGTCAAACAGGACGTGATTGCCGTAGCTTTTTGATAGATTTTCAATGCTGATCATGTTTATTAAGTGTTAAGTGTTAGGTGTTAAGTGTATTATATTTTGATTGTGAATATCCCAATTAAACTCGATAAGCAAGCATCTCCTTTTCCCTTTACTCACGGCACATCTCCTGTTATTCTTTTAAAGTTATAAGGGTTTAAGGAGCAGGTGCCATGTTAAAGTAATTATCTGTTTTATCAAGCTCTTAACACTTAACACCTAACACTTAAAACGTTTTGTAAAAATATACATAATGACGGAAATTAACTATAAGGAATTTAAGGATTATCTGAAAAAGCCTGATAAGGACGGGTTTGCCCCTGTGTATCTGATTTTCGGAGAGGAACTGCTTTGCAAGGCAGTGTTTGAAGAGCTTTTAAATAAATTGCTTTCCGGTCAGGTTAGTGGGTTAAACTATGAACCTGTAGATGGAGCCGATGAGAAAATTAATGACGCGCTGCAGCGTATAAACACATATTCTCTTTTGCAGGGCACAAAGGTTGTGGCTATTTGCGACACACAGATATTTTATTCAAAACTAAACGAAAAGGCTCTTATAGAAAAAGCAAAGAATGAATATAATAACGACAATATTCAAAAGGCTGCAAACTATCTTCTAAGCCTTCTCGGGCTTTTGAACCTTTCCTTTGACGATATAAGCAAGGCAAGCATAGACAAAGCATTAAAACTTGATGTTGACGGATCGGCTGATGGAGAATGGCTTGATAGAACCGTCGATTATTGTATGGCCGGCGGCCTGACTCCATCTAAAGGAGAGGATAAAGGAAAACTTTTGCAGCAGGCCATTGAGAATGGATTCCCCCAAAATAATCATCTGATAATTACCGCTGATATGATTGATAAAAGAAAGGGCCTTTATAAAGTTATAAATAAATGCGGAATGATTGTTGATTGCTCTGTCCCAAAAGGTGAACGAAGAGCAGACAAAATGGCCCAGGAAAGGGTTCTTTATGAAAGCATGGAAACTGTTCTCACAAAAAATAAAAAGAGAATGGATAAGGCCGCAATTGCCGCCATGTTTGAAATGACCGGTTTTAACATCCGCTCATTTTTAAATAATCTGGAGAAACTTATCAGTTATGTTGGTGAGCGAAACAGAATAACAATTGATGATGTAAAGTTTATTGTAAAACGCACAAAAACAGATCCAATATTTGAGCTGACAAATGCAATATCAGGCCGTAACTTAGGAAAAGCCCTTTTTTTTCTGAATTCTCTTCTGCCTCAATTAGATCATCCTCTTCAATTGTTTGCGGCAATAACAAATCAGGTTAGAAAGCTTTTGCTGATTAAGGGTTTTGTTGAAAGCCGGCATGGGAGGGCATGGCATGCCGGTATCAGGTTTGATCAGTTTCAGAGTGCTGTTATGCCTGCAATCAAGGAGTATGACAACGACCTGTTGAGCCTGCTGGAAGATTGGGAAAGCATGCTTTCGAAAAATGTTAAAGCAGGCAAAAGCAAATCAGCCGTGGACCTGCTGATCGCGCAAAACCCGAACAACCCTTATCCCGTTTACCAGATGCTTCTCAGCTCTGAAAAGTTTACGACAAATGAACTCATTGAAGATATTAAGAGCTTGAGTGAAACTGATTTGCGGCTTAAGTCAACCGGAGAGAATCCAAAAATTATATTGGAAAAGGTGATTTTTCATATTTGCGGTGGTTTGAAAAGCTAATATTTTTTAGTTACTGTTTTTATTGCTAAGGAGAAAAGAATATGGGGTTTATAAGACGCCAGGAAGAGAGTCTGACCATGCGTTATTTATTATGGCAATATCAGAAAAAACAGATTCCCACCCCTCCGCATGAAGATCTGGAGAAGCAGGCCGGTCAAATAGTTGATGATGCGCATCGTATAGCTCGTGAAAGAGGAAGCAATCTTATTTCCATCATTAAAGAACTGGTCAAAGATATTAAAAAAGGTTAAATCTCAAAATTACTTTTAAATATTTCTTCCTGTTCATCAAGGATTTCATTTAGAATCTTTATGTTTGTCATGGGATTCATTATTACGCAGCGAAAAACAACAATATCTTTTCCATGCCTGTTTGATATTTTTAATTTTGTTCGTGAAACAAAACTCTTTCCAGCCTCCCTTTGCAGCCTTTGAACAGCCGTGTTTGTTTTGTTTAATTTTTTGTTAATGTTGCATATCTGTTCAGGATTACCCCGGGCTAACCGGCGCTGAATATGGAAGGGGCATATTCTGTAGGTAAGAATGTTAAGCTCCGGGTGCGTTATTAGCTGGAAGTCCGGTCTTTTCTCGATTTCTTCGGCAAACTTCAGGCATGTGTCAATCCCATGCTCAATCAGCAGCGCATAACCCCTGCTTCCCATTATTTTAAGCGCGCTGTCCAGTATAATAGAGCTTGCCTCCCTTGACCCTGCAAGCGATTTTATGCCAAGATCAACGGAACCCGGGCGGTTTACATAGTTTGCATGATATGAGACAGAATCCATGATCGAAGGGTCCTTAAAGACAACCATGCCGCAGCCCATCGGCATATAAAACTGTTTATGGCCGTCTATTGTCACGGAATCCGCAAGGTTTATACCTTTAAGCAGATGCCTGTATTTTTCAGACATTAGCGTCGGGCCACCCCATGTGGCATCCACATGAAAGTGAATCCTGTTTTCTGCGCATATTTCTCCTATTTCAGGCAGAGGATCGACGGTCCCGGTTTCCGTGGTTCCGGCAATGCCGACAATAGCAATAATCTTTGTTTTAATTGAGCTGGTTTTTATGTCTTTGATCGCTTTTTTTAGACTATTCAAGTCCATGCGGTTGTTGGCATCAACATCAATTATTATAATGTTTTGATTGCCTATTCCAAGAATACCACCGGCTTTTTTAAGGCAATAGTGACCAAGTCTTGATGCCAGTATAACGCACCTTTCTGTCTGGTATGCTTTGTATGCGGCATGTATTCCTTCCTGCTCAACGCCGGTAAAACCATTTTTTGGCGCAAGCAGGGAGTTTCTGGCGACCCAGAAAGCTGTGAGATTTGCCAGGGTGCCATCTTCAATAAAACAGCCTAACGTGGTTAGGATATTCTGGACATGCCTTTCATAGAAAGATTCATCTTCTTCGTAGATCAGCCTGTGAATTTTGGCTATAACCTGTTTTTCCAAAATTGAGACAACCTTTGATGTTTCAATTTTAACTACATTTTGATTGAGCGCTGCGACTATGGTTTTGAGATGAACCATGAAAAATGGAATTGCGGAAGTCATGTGGCCAACAAAATAGGGTGAGGTAACATTGACGGCGTGTGGCGCAATATTCTCGACAAGATCTGTTATCACATCCGCGAGTTTCTTTTCAGGATTTTTACTGATAAGGGTATTGGTAAAGTTTTTTGATAAATCCTTGAGGCTGACCTCTTCGGTGATGCCGACATGTTTCTTGAGAAAATCGTGAAGCCCGAAAAATATCTGCTCCATGTATTTGACAAGAGTGGACCTGGAAGCATCATCTTCATGATTAATAAATGTTCTCATTAGAGTCTGCCAGTCGGCGACGAGTTCTGGTTTCTTTTCCAAACTGTTTTTATCCTTTATTACTCAAGTTGGGTTAAGGTAATTATTTGTTCTATCAATTACTTAACACACGACAATGACACTTGACACATTTTACTTAACACGACCTGTATTTGATTCCAAGCAAATCTTTTATGCAAATATCCTTGATAAAGCCTGAGGCCTTTGATAAATGGTAACCGTTCACGGTTCACGGTTTATAAGTAAGTACCTTCGTTAACTGTAAACTGTGAACGGTTACTTTGTTTTAATCAGGAGGATATATGATCAGGGTCGGCGTAATCGGCGCAACAGGATATGCTGGAGCGGAGCTTGTCAGGATACTTTTGGGACATCCGGATGTCCAGCTGACAGCCTTAACATCCCGCAAGTATGTGGGGATGAAATATGACAGGATTTATCCCTCGATGGCAGGTTTTGTAAACCTGGCTTGCGAAGAATTTAATGAGGACAGGTTTTGCGATAAAGTGGATATAATATATATTGCCCTGCCTCACAGGCTTCCCATGGAAATTGTTCCCGGCTTGATGAGGCATGGCAAAAAGGTCATAGATCTTTCCGCTGATTTCAGGTTCAAGGATGTTTTGAGGTATGAAAAATATTATCAGCCGCATACTGCAAAAGAGCTGCTTAAAGAAGCGGTTTACGGTCTTTGCGAAATTTATTTTGATAAAATAAAAAATGCCTCTCTGATAGGCAATCCAGGATGTTATCCAACCAGCGTTCTTTTGCCTCTTATGCCTTTGCTTAAAGGAGATTTTATAGATATCAATACAATTATCGCAGATTCAAAGTCAGGGGTTAGCGGAGCAGGGCGATCTTTTTCGCTGACAAGCCATTTTTGCGAGGCAAATGAATCATTCAAGGCATACAAAGTCGCCCAGCACAGGCATTGTCCTGAAATGGAAGAAATTCTGAGCACAGAAGCAAAAAAGCCGGTGAGAATAACATTTGTGCCGCACCTTGTTCCCATGACGCGCGGCATGCTTACAACGATATATGTAAATCTTGAGAAAAAAATCAGCGTTGAAGAAATACACAGCTGTATTTCCTCTTTTTATGCAGGGCATCCTTTTATTCGTATATGCCCTGAAAATCGGGTTCCCGACACCTTGCATGTGAGGGGAACCAATTACTGCGATATAGGTTTTAGCATAGATGAACCAAACAAACGGCTGATAATAATTTCTGCGATAGATAACCTTGTGAAGGGGGCTGCGGGCCAGGCTGTTCAAAATATGAATATCATGCTTGGCCTGGATGAAACCAGGGGGCTAAATAATGTTCCTTTTCCTGTTTAGAAATGCAAAATTGACGGTTCTGAGGTGCGCACTGCGAATTTAATGACATTTCTTTTTATTTTTCAGGTGTTACTGACTTGACAAACCTATAATTTATATGATAACGAACAAAACTGAAGTTCTGAAGTTTTCGCATCCTTTGTCTGCGTGCAATGCACAGGCAGACAAAATTGAATATTTTTGGAACTCACAAAGGTCTCAATTTATGCAGCGAAAAACCACATTTTTTATTTTAAGCGATTCAGGCTCTCCAATAAAACAGGCAACTGTTTCCGGAACATTTTTACGTTTTTCAGGCCTTTTTGTCGCAGCTATCATCATGTTTTTTGGTTTTGTAATGTATGACTATTATGATGTTAAGCTGAAATTATCAAATATCAGAAAGATGGAGACCAATGTTTCCGACCAGTCTGATATAATAATCGGCCAGCGCAAGCAGATAAAAAACTTTGCAGATGAAATCAATTCCTTAAAGTCAAAAATGGTTGAGCTAAACAGTTTTGAAAAACAGATAAGAATCGTTGCCAATATTGAAAAACCTGCTGGTGAGGACAACCTTTTTGGCATCGGCGGTTCAATGCCTGATGATCTTGACACACAGATTCCTCTTGAGGATAAGCACAACAGTCTGGTTCGTGAAATGCACGAGCAGACAGGGCAGCTTGATTTTGCATCAACAAATCAAAAGCAGGGGTTTGAGTCGCTGCTGAAACATCTTGAAGATCAACGAAACCTTCTTGCTTCAACACCTGCTGTACGCCCGCTAAGCGGGTGGATATCATCAAGATTCGGATACCGCGTATCCCCCTTTACCGGTTTGCGCGAATTTCACAAAGGCTTGGATATTGCTACGCGGATGGGTACACCTGTAATTGCCACTGCTGATGGGGCCGTAACATTTGCCGACAGAAAAGGCCTGCTTGGCAAAGTAATTATTATTGATCATGGACATGGAATGGTTACCCGTTATGCGCATCTTCAGAAGATATTAAAAAAACCAGGCGAGTCTGTAAAGCGGGGCGAGACCATTGCGCTTGTCGGTAATACAGGCAGAACCACAGGCCCTCATCTCCATTATGAGGTTCATCTTAACGGGATTCCGTTTAATCCTGAAACATACATACTCAATTAGCGACCTTTGAAAAACGCCCCCTTTTGCTCAGATGGTTCACTTCGTGTCGGCGTCAGGCTTAAGTATAATTTTGAGTTTTTAATTTTGAATGAAGGAAAAAGTCCGATTTTAATTCAAAATTCAACATTTAAAATTAACAATTCTCTATATATTCTTTAGTTCCTTTCTTTTTCTTGTCTTTAAGTGAGCTTGCGCCTCCCTGTAATTCCCGGTTTTAAAAACAGCAACTTAAATTCTTCATGGACATTTTGTGGAGTTCATTTTATTATAAAAAATCGAATTCACAAGGTATTTATTAGGAGTATTTTATAGATAATGTTTAATTTTTTGACAAAAATATTTGGAAGCAAAAACGAACGGGAATTAAAAAAGCTGCAACCTGTTGTAGATAAGATTAATGCTCTTGAACCTGAAATGCAGGCCATGAATGATGACCGGCTGAAAGGTCAGACGGTTTTGTTTAAGCAGCGGCTTGAAAATGGGGCATCCCTTGAAGATATTCTTCCCGAAGCATTTGCAACTGTGAGGGAAGCTTCGGTGCGCACTCTCAAGATGCGTCATTTTGATGCCCAGCTTGTTGGCGGGATTGTTCTGCATGAGGGTAAGATCGCTGAAATGAAGACAGGTGAGGGGAAAACACTGGCTGCCACCCTTCCTGTATATTTAAATGCTCTTTCAGGCAGAGGAGTGCATGTTGTTACTGTGAACGATTATCTGGCAAAGCGTGATACAGAATGGATGGGACAGATTTATAATTTTTTAGGTCTTTCTGTTGATTCCCTGTTGCACGGCATGGATGATGTTGAGCACAAAAAGGCTTATAGCGCAGACATTACCTATGGCACGAACAATGAGTTCGGCTTTGACTATCTGCGGGATAATATGAAGTTCGAGAGAGACTCAATTGTCCAGCGGGAACTCAACTTTGCCATAGTGGATGAGGTGGACAGCATATTAATCGATGAGGCAAGAACCCCGCTTATTATATCCGGTCCTGCTGAAAAATCAACCGATCTATACTACCAGGTAAACAGGATAATACCGAGCCTTGCGCAGGACAAAGATTATGTTGTTGACGAAAAGGCCAGAACAGCGGTTATGACCGACAAAGGAATAGCAAAAGCTGAAAGCCTTCTTAATGCAGACAATTTATACGACCCAAAACATATTGAGCTTCTTCATCATATTAATCAGGCGCTAAAGGCTCATACCCTCTTTAAGCGCGATGTTGATTATATTGTAAAGGATGGCGAGGTAATCATAGTAGATGAGTTTACAGGTCGCCTTATGCCGGGCCGCCGCTACAGTGAAGGGCTGCACCAGGCGCTTGAAGCCAAGGAAAATGTCAGGATAGAAAACGAAAACCAGACCCTTGCAACAATTACCTTTCAAAACTATTTCCGTATGTATGATAAGCTTGCAGGCATGACAGGTACGGCTGATACTGAAGCTGCTGAATTTAAAAAGATTTATAATCTTGACGTTATGGTTATTCCCACCAACAAACAGATGATAAGGGTCGATTTTCCTGATGTTATTTATAAAACCAGAAAAGAGAAGTTTGAAGCAGCCATGAATGAAATAATCGATTTGCATAAAATAGGCCAGCCTGTTCTTGTAGGCACGGTTTCAATCGATATTTCGGAAAAATTCAGCAACCAGTTAAAAGTAAAAGGCATCAAGCATTCCGTGCTTAATGCAAAAAACCATGAAAAAGAGGCGGAGATTATTTCCAAGGCAGGTCAGAAAGGGGCGGTTACAATTTCAACAAGCATGGCAGGCCGCGGGACCGACATAGTATTAGGCGAAGGAGTAACCGAGCTGGGAGGGTTGCATATCCTTGGCACAGAAAGGCATGAGAGCAGACGCATTGATAATCAGCTTAGAGGCCGTTCCGGAAGACAGGGCGATCCTGGATCGTCCCGTTTTTACCTTGCTCTTGAGGATGATCTTCTCCGTATATTCGGTGGAGAACGCATGACATCGATTATGGATAGATTAGGCATGGAGGAGGGAGAGCCGATTGAACATAATCTTATAAGTAAAGCAATAGAAAATGCCCAGGCAAAGGTTGAAGGGCACAACTTTGATATCCGCAAGCAGCTTATTGAGTATGATGATGTAATGAACCAGCAGAGGGAGGTCATTTACAGGCAGCGCCACGAAGCATTGACAGGCAAAAACCTGAAAAGCTCTATTGTTGATATGATTTGTGAACAGGCCGGAAATATTGCCGGTATTTTTGCCGAGGAAAAGGTTCTTCCCGAAGAATGGGATATAAAAGGGCTTAATGAGGCGGTATTTAAGCAGTTTAATTTTCGTTTGGACAGGATAGATGATGACACATTAGATGGTCTGACAGGGGAAGGGCTTGACCAGTTGATTTCTGATGCTGCCATCAAGGTATATGATGAAAAGGAGGCCGAGATAGGGGCGGAAAATATCAGGAGACTGGAACGGATTATAATGCTGCAGACTGTAGATAACCTGTGGAAGGATCATCTCCTCAGCATGGATCATCTGAAGGAGGGAATCGGTCTTAGAGGCTATGCTCAGCAGAATCCTTTGATTGTTTATAAAAAGGAAGGATTTGAAATGTTTCAGGATATGATCTCCAGGATAAAGGAGGAGATTGTTGGAGTTCTGTTTAGAGTGCAGATATCCGAACCTGAAAAGATTGATAATTTAAGGAGGTCGGAAGAGAAAAATCTTGTATTTTCCAGCGGGGCTGAAGGTGAAATAAAAAAACCGGTCAGGCGAACGGAAAATAAGGTTGGGAGAAATACTCCGTGTCCATGCGGGAGTGGCAAGAAGTATAAGAAGTGTTGCGGAAAATAGAAGGCAGGGGGCAGGAGGCGGAAGTCAGGAAGCACGGGTAAAACGCTAAGGGCCAAAATAAATTTTTAAAGCAAAATATTATACCTTAAGCTTCGACAACGGCACCAATAACAGGCATTAAGACAATGCTTGAAACCACGTATGAGTTTAGTAAGTTATATATCCTTTGTGCCTGTACTTGGCACAAGTCGTGAAGTGCTGGTTAAAAAAGACAAATAAATCATTTCGCTTGAAAAATTGAATTTGGCTCCTTTACCGTATTGAGCTTGATAGAAATTAAGGGCGCGAAACTTGAGTAATGATGGTGACTGATATGGAAAAAGACTGTATTTTTTGTGATATTATAAATGGCAAGATGGGAACCAAATTCTTATATGAAAACCAAACACTTGTGATTTTTAAAGATATTAATCCTGCGGCCCCTGTTCATCTTTTGATTGTGCCCAGGAAACATATAAGGAGTGTAAATGATTTAAAGGAAGAGGACAAAAAGATAGTATCTGAAATGATAATGGCCGGCAAGGACATGGCAAAGAAGGAGGGGGTCGCAAAATCAGGCTATAAGCTCCTTTTTAACGTGGAAAAGGGAGGTGGACAGATTATTTTTCATATACATCTGCACCTTATTGGCGGGTGGGAATAACAGGTGTACAGGCTGTTAGGGTTGTATTTTATACCCTGTTTATTGCAGATGCCATATATCCTGCTCCAAATCCATTGTCTATGTTAACCACTGCAACATTTGAGCTGCAGGAGTTTAGCATGGCAAAAAGGGCTGTCAGGCCTGAAAAACTTGTGCCATAACCTGTGCTGGTGGGAACAGCTATTATCGGGCTGCCGGTCATTCCTGCGATCACGCTTGGAAGCGCACCTTCCATCCCCGCGACGACAATAAGAACCGAAGCCCTTTCAATCAAATCTTTATGGTCGAACAACCTGTGAATTCCTGCAACGCCGACATCAAAAACCGCTTCAATATCATTGCCCATGGCTTTTGCCGTAAGATATGCCTCTTTTGCGACAGGTATGTCGGAAGTACCTGCCGAAATTACAAGTATCATTCCTTTTCCCTGTTTCGGGGTTTTGTTTCCCCCCCAGATTATCATCTTTGCATCATTGTGATATGCAGCATCCTTAAAGCGGGAAATTACCTTTTCAGCCTTTTTTCTGCTGATACGGGTAACAAGAATGATATTTTCCTGAAGAGCCATCCTTTCCATGATTCCGATAATCTGATCCGTACTCTTACCCTGGCCGAATATAACTTCAGGAAACCCCTTGCGAAGTGATCGGTTATGGTCTATATGTGCATATTCTATATCCTCAAAGGATATATGCGTCAGTTTTTTAGTTGCATCTTCGACAGAAATTTTGCCTTTGGCAACAGATTTAAGTAGATGATTAAGTAAGTTAGTATTCATTGTTAAGTGTTAGGTGTTAAGAGTTCGACTTTTTGCAAATTCACTATATACAATGCGGGGCATATAAAGCAAGAGGCAAGATACTTGTTTTTTATGGAGAAAGTAATATGAAAATAGTGGCAATTATTCCTTCAAGATACGGATCTACAAGATTTGACGGAAAGCCTCTTGCCCTTATCGCCGGGAAGCCGATGATAAGACTGGTTTATGAAAAAGCGATTCAGGCGGAAAGAATATCGGACGTTTTTGTGGCCACTGATGATCAACGAATTTATGATGCTGTTTTTGCTTTTGGCGGCAAGGCTGTTATGACTTCGGCCAAGAACAGATCCGGCACGGACAGAGTGGCTGAAGCTGCAGAGAAGCTCGGCCTTAATCCCGATGATATTATTGTAAATGTGCAGGGGGATCAGCCTCTTCTTAACCCGGTCTGTATTGATGAGCTTGTAGAGCCGTTTTTTGTTGATCCGGCTCTTGGGATGAGCACCCTTGCCTTTAAAATCATAAATAAAAATGAAATAACAAACCCAAAGGATGTAAAGGTTACATTTGACAGCGCTGGTTTTGCTCTTTATTTTTCCAGATCAGCGATACCATGCAGCCGTGATTTCTCCGGCAATTTTGATACTTACAAGCATCTGGGTTTTTATGCATATACAAGACGGTTTTTGGAAATATTCCGGAACCTGCCGGAAGGAAGGCTTGAGATGATAGAAAAGCTTGAACAGCTCCGGGCTCTTGAATACGGCCATAAAATCAAGGTGGTTGTAACAGATTATGATTCGCCCGAGGTTGATTTGCCGGAGGATATTGCAAGGGTAGAACAAATAATTATGATGGGAGTAAATTTTAATGGCTGAAACAGACCCCACAAAGTTCAGGATACGTATTGATGATAAAGTTCAGGATATTGGGTTTGAAGAAGAAATCAAGGATCGCCGTATTGAAAAATTAAGCTGGAGGATTACCTTTGTATCAATTTTGATTCCCTGCCTGATCGCGGTTATTCTATTTGTTGCTTATCTTGATATCAAGAAGAGGGTAGGCAGCGTGCACTCCACCGGCGAGGCTGTTTCTCAGAGCCTGGAATCAAAGCTATCATTGGTGTCGGACAAACAGGCAAAACTTGAAGAGATGCTTGTAAAAAAGCTCGAGCCTGTAGAAAAAACCATCCTTTCTTTACAGGCGGGATTGAAAGAGGCTGATACTGCCATAAGACATATCAGATCCGCAAGAACGGTCGATAATAAAATGCTAAAAGGGTCCATAGCCGATATCGAGAAGGAGTTAGGCTCTGTCCGAAAGAATTTGGAAAATGCCGCATCCGGAATCAAAACCCTTGATAAGAATCTGGCAGATCTTGGGAAAGGGTTTGATAAGGCAAAAAATGATTTAAATAAAATGCAAGCGGATATATCTCTGCTTTCTTCCGCCAAGATAGACGGAAAGGCGCTTGACAATGCTCTTGATAGTAAACAGAAGATTTATGAGCAAAAGCTAAAACAGATTACAGTGGATTTAGCAAATAAAGTTGAATCTATCCGGGAAAGGATAAAAAAGATCGAAATGAGCATACCGTCGGTTGCTGCTACATCAAAACCCATTCCCTTGAAAAAGCCGGCGGAAGAAACCGTAGGGCCACACGTAGTGCCACACGTAGCGCCACAGCCGGGGGCTATTATTGAGGAGGATATCAAATAAGATAACTTTGTAAAAAGTCCAAAAACACCGTTTTCCGTCATTCCGGCGAAAGCCGGACACGTAGTAACACGAAGTGAAGCATCAGCGCTATCCAGTAAATTCAATGAGTTCTGGATGCCGGATCAAGTCCGGCATGACGATTTCGAGACTTTTTACTAATTTATCAAACAATAAGGAGGTATAAATGCTTGAAAGCAGTGACCTGAGAAAAGGTCTTAAAATTGAGTTGGATGGAGATCCATATGTAATAGTTCGATTTGCCTTTCTAAAACCCGGTAAGGGGCATTCTCTCTATAAGTGTAAGTTAAAAAACATGCTTACAGGAGTTCAGTTTGATCGGACATTCAGATCAAGCGAGAAATTCCAGGAGGCTAATCTTGAAGAACGTGAAATGGAATATCTTTATTCAGATAATAACGGATACTGTTTCATGAACACATCTACATATGACCAGGAGTTTTTATCCAAAGAGCATGTTGATGAGTCGATGAAATTCTTAAAGGAAAATACTGTTTGCAATGTGCTTTTTTTTAAAGAAAAACCGATTGGCATATCGCTTCCCAACTTTATCGATTTAAGGATTATTAAAACCGAGCCCTGGGTTAAAGGTGATACTGCCGCGGGGAGCACAAAACCGGCAACACTTGAGACAGGTTTTCTTGTGCAGGTGCCTCCATTTATTGAGGAGGCTGAGCTTGTCAGGATAGATACCAGAACAGGTCAATATGTTGAGCGGGTAAAAGTTAAGTGTTAGGTGTTAAGATGATGAATTCGAGTTCATCAAAGATTAGTTTCTATAAGAATTTCGTTAATCGTTCTGTTGCTTGATTGCATGACGGTATATTTTACATTTTTGTATATTAATATTTCTCCCTTTTTGGGGATCTTTCCCATCTGTTTCAGAAGAAATCCTCCAATTGTTTCGTAATCTTCTTTGGGAAGATTAAGGTTTATTTTTTCATTGGCCTGCTCGATTTCCATTGCAGCATTTACCAGGAACCGGTTTTTGCTGAGCCTGACAAACTGGCCTGTTTCACTGTCGTATTCATCCCGGATTTCCCCAACAACCTCTTCGAGAATATCTTCAAGTGTAATAATACCCACAGCTCCGCCATATTCATCAACAACGATTGCAATGGAGTCGCGAGTTTTCTGGAAGGAAACCAGAAGATCATCAGCCTTTTTAAGTTCAGGCACAAAAACCGCTTTGCGCATAAATTGACCGATTTTTTCCAGAGTATCAGGGGTACCGAGTAGATCCCTGGCAAATATAACGCCTGTAAGATTGTCGATTCTATCTTTGAACACAGGGAGTTTGGAATAGCCGGTCCGGCCGATTATTTTTATGGCATCCTCTACTGTTGCAGTGTCTGGTATGGCTGTGACATTAACAAGAGGAACCATGACATCAGCAACATTCGATTCAGCAAGATGAAAAACCCTGTGTATGAGTTTTTTTTCCTTTTTCTGAAGATCGCTTTCTTCGCCCGACACCCTTAATATCAGCGCCAGATCCTTTCTGGTTATAAGATGTTGTTTTTTAAAGGCTTCCCGACCTGAACGGCCGTAAAACAGCCTGCTGGCCCCAAAAACCAGATATGTAACAGGGAATATAATACGTGATGCTATCCACAGGGTCTTGGCGATCCTCGGGGCGATTTTCGTTGCATTTTGCTGGAAAAGTGTTCTTGGTATTATTTCTCCAAACATCAAAAGCACGGGAGATATGATAATAATTGCCAAGGGTTCGCCATAGATTCCGAAAAGCTGGTGAAAGTATGTAGCAGAGATAACTGAGGATATTATCACGAACATATTTGTTCCTGTGCTGGTAGTCGCAAGGAACCATTGCTGGTCATTAATCATGTTCAGGGCAAGCCTGGCCCCTTTTGACCCTTTTGCAATCTCTTGCCTGAGTTTTAGCTTGTTTGAAGCTAACAGCATCATCTCAGAGCCGGAAAAAAAGGCCTGAATAAGGATGCAAACAGCTATTATAATTATGTTCAGGCTGATCATCCAGCTTCACCCATATCATGTTCATCATAGATTTCACCAAAGAGTTCTTCTAAAAGATCTTCCATTGTGACAAGCCCTGAAACCATTCCCTGCTCATTCAGGCAGATAGCAATATGTGTATGCTTCTGCTTTAAGGTATAAAAGAGCTCATCAACCATTTTTGTTTCAGGTATAAAAAATGGTTTTCTGCATATTTTCGGCAAAAGTTTTGTTTTGCCGTCGATCTTTTTAATTTTAACCTTTAACAGATCCTTTACATAAAGAATCCCAGTAATTTTATCAGCAGTTTCTTCGCGAACCGGGATCCTGGAGAAGTGGATCTCCTTAATATGTTTTAAAATCGTGTCTATATCCATATCTTCGGTCAGGCAGAACATTTTTTTCAGGGGGGTCATGACCTCAAAGACACGGGTGTCGCTAAACTCGAAAACATTGTGGATAAGCTCCTTTTCCATCTTTTTCAGCTCCCCCTCTTTGTGGCTCAGATCAACCATGTCGCGAAAATCATCTTCCATAATGGCAGGCAAAGCTTTTCTTCTTTCAGCGCCTGATAGTTTTATGATGGAGTTTGCGACATAATTGAAAACCCACCTCAGAGGTGAAATTAATCTTCCGAAAATATCAAGAGGCTTTGATACAAAGGGGGCGACACGCTCATTATGGGCTGCTGAAAATATCTTTGGTATTACCTCGGCAAATAACAGAGTCACAGGGGTCATGATGGCAATTGTAACCCATTTGCCCTGTTCGCCTATCATGGATACAAAGAGATACGTTGCAACAACGGATGCGGCTATATTTACAAGATCGTTGCCGATAAGGATTGTAATTATAAGCTGTTTCGGATGCATAAGAAGTTTGTCAATCAGAGCGGCGCTTTTATTTTTACTTTTTCTTATGCGTTCACGCTGCATTAGCGAGAGAGAAAATAGAGCGGTCTCCGATCCGGAGAAAAAACCGGAAATAATCAGCAGAAAAAATATTATGCTGATTTTGATGATTATCGTGAGTTCCAATTTGTCGTCCTACAATAAAAGCTTATTTTTGCCGGCAGATTTCACTTAGCCTTTGATCATACATCTTGCCTATGCCGTACTCTTTGCGTCGCATGAACCTTTCCTGCGGCGGTCCGATGATTTGCATTTCCGGATATTTCCGCTGTACTTCAAGGGCGATTTTCATTTCTTTTGTACATCCTGTGCTGAATGTGGCATCCTTGCCCACCCATTCAGGCGGGACCTTTTTATCCATACTCTGAAACACCTTAACAATATCCTCATATGTCTGAAATCGCCATATATCTATAAAGCCGCTTGTCTGGACGATTTTCCACATATACATAAGGTCATCCGCATCCATCCCTGACTCATAATATTCCGAGGGATTTATTATAAAGGTCATTGCAAACTGTTTCCTGAGGAGACTGATGGAAGCGGACATTATTTTCTTTGCCATTTCTATTTTTCCTGGTATGGAACCGATAATTCCACTGTAAAATATTACCGTCATTCCCTTTCCCCGGGACTCTTTCATTTGATCAATAATTGTTTTAGCCTTTTCTTCAAGGTCCGCATGAGAAAATTTGATTACCGCCGGATGTTTGGGCTTAAAACTTATCAGGACTGAACCCTTATTTCCGGCTGAGATGTTATATATATTTTGAGTAAATTGAAAATGAGCGTCAAAGAAACGCCGCCTTTGATCCTCTCCCCTTGATATTACACCGTCAACCTCTTTGAAAATTCTGGCAAATGTTGTGGATGCGAGAAGGAGGTTGAGATTTTCACTTGTTCCATCAGATATAACGATAATATTTTTATCGCTTCTCAACATATTAGCGAGTTCATTTTTGCCAAGGTTTTTTTCAGAAATAAATAATGCCCCTTTAAGCTTTCCGCTTAACATTTCATCTTCAACAGCGTCATAATAATCGATCTTGGTAAAAAAAGGTCCATCTTTGAAAGCAATAATAATTTTATGCCCCAAGTTTATAAGATAATTAATTATGGCGAAATCCACCATAATCTCTCCTGCTTCATCTGCCAGCCACAGTATTTTTTTGGATAGAGATTTTTCCTTGTCCTGAGCGCACAAAAAGTCAAACAGGGGTTCGACTCCGTTTCCGGAAAACCGGCGGTTAAAAAAACCAAGGTAATCATTTTGCGTGAAGTACGCGGTTTTATCGGACTCCCACAGAGAATGTTCCACTGACAGAGAAAGAAGCCTCTTTAGTTCCAGATAATGCAAGATTTTTTTAATGCTCGAAAGGGTTGAAGGAGAATTTTTCAGATCGTCAACATCTCCATGATTCATGGCATTGATTAAGGCATCTGAACTTAATGCGTTATTTGCTCGGCTATTTCGCAGTTTTTTTTCATAAATGTAAGGGTCTTCAATTTGGGTGCGGTTTAAGAAGATTCCCATCAGGCGCTTTTCAACGCGGGATGGTATCATGATTTCATCCCTTGTTTCATGCTGGTACTTGATTTTAATCAGCGACTCAAGATAGGCTTTTTCATCTGTATTCTCTATTTGACCGTCAATAACTTTAAGCATTTTCTGCAAAATCTCATGATATTTTTTCTGTAAAAATTCCGACCGGTTTCTGTTCATTATGGCTTCAAACATGCGATCTGAACATGGATAATACCGCTCATCCTCTTCTGTAAAGACAATGAATCTTATTTGTTCAGGTGTGGAAACATGGTCGGGGTAGGTATAATAGTCAATATGGTTTTCTATAAAAAATGCTGTAACCCATGCATCGGTCTCAGGGGTTTTTGGGGGCAACACCGGTCTTTTTGCATCAATATTTTTCAAAACTCTCTCCTCCTCTACCTTACGTTTTTTCAACCGTGAACCGATAGCCGTAAGCTGTCAACGGTTACCAAATACCTTATTAACAATATACACTATAAATGCTATCAATACAACAATATGATCTCTATTCGCCTTACTAAAAATTTATTAAATTGAGGAAAGAGAGATGCGGCCCCACAATTTCCCACCTAAAATTAATACAAATTCTTACCTTTAACTTTTATAAATCATTATAAAAAATATAAATCTTTTTATTTTTTTCTTGACACCTTGATTGAAATGTACTTTTATCTAAAAAAAAGTGGATAAAAGTGGGCAATTGGGGTGTTATATGTTCAGGGGCAGCTCCTATAATACAATTGATTCAAAAGGACGCGTCATAATTCCGGCAAGGTTTCGTGATGTCATTAAGGATGGCGGTGGTGACGGCGTAATGGTTACCAGGCTTGACAGGTCTCTGTTTGCATATACTTTTGATCAGTGGGGTGAAATCGAGTCCAAAGTATTGTCCCTGGCCCAGACCAGTGAATATATGCGGCGTTTCAGGAGGGTTTTTATTGGGGGAGCATCTGATTGCATGTGTGATAAGCAGGGGCGTATCCTGATTCCGTCGGTATTAAGACAGTATGCCGGGCTTGAAAAGGAGATCGTGCTTGTGGGCCAAATTGCTCACTTTGAAATATGGTCAAAAGAAAGATATGAGCAGGAAGCGATGCAGATGGAAGATGATATGAAAAAGGAGGATGTTGGAAACGAAATTGCAAAATTAGGGCTTTAATCCAATGTCATACAAACATATTCCTGTCATGCTGAGTGAAGCGGTCCATTTCCTGAATTGTATTCCAGGGAAAACCTATGTTGACTGCACGCTTGGCGGTTCAGGCCATGCTCTTGCCATTGTGGAAAAAATTATCCCCGGCGGGTTATTGATCGGGATAGATCAGGATAAGGATGCAATATTAAATGCAAACAAGGCCTTGAAACCATATGAATCAAATGTCCGTCTTTTTCACGAAAATTTTGTTAATCTTCCGGATATTCTTTCACAGATAAATATTGATGCAGTAGACGGTATTCTTTTAGATCTTGGAGTTTCCTTTTATCAACTCGAATTAAGCGGCAGAGGCTTTAGTTTCAAAAAGGACGAGCCTCTGGATATGCGTATGAACATTAACTCGCGGGTAAAAGCCGAAGATTTGGTAAACAGGATGGATGAAGAAGGTCTGAAAAAACTTTTTAAGCAGTACGGCGAGGAGCGCTGGGCAAAACAGATAGCACGTAATATCGTAAAGGTAAGAAAGCTAAAAAGAATCTGTTCAGCCGGGCAGTTAGCTCAAATAGTATGTGACTCTGTCCCAAAGAAATCTTTATTTACTCAGAAAATTCATCCTGCTACTCGAGTGTTCATGGCTCTTAGGATTGCCGTTAATAGAGAGCTCGAAGTGCTTGATTCGTTTATGCAAAACGCCGTAAATTTCTTAAGGCCCAAAGGCCGTCTTTGTGTAATATCTTTCCATTCCCTTGAAGATCGAATTGTAAAACATCAAATAAAAGCTCTGGAGGGCAAGTGCATTTGTCCGCCGGACTTTCCAAAATGTGTTTGTAATCCAAAAAGGGTTGTTCGCTCTTTGACCAGGAGAGTATTGCGGCCTACTGAAGAAGAGATAGCGGCCAATCCCATGGCAAGAAGCGCAAAACTAAGGGCTTGCGAAAAAATATAGCTTTAGTCCTTTATTAATAAATTTCTTTGCGTCCTCTGCGGCTTTGCGGTGAATAAAAAAACTTATCAGGGTTAGATTGCTAATGGGTTTTAAAAAAAGAAAAAATAATTTTCGCAAATCAAAACCAACAGGAGTCTGGTTTGTTTTGTTATCGTTTTTCATTGTCGAACTTTTTTCTTATACCTGGTGCAGAGTTCAATGTGTGGGGATCGGATATGAGATAACAAAAGAAATAGATAATAATCAAAGAATTATAACCTTGCAAAACAAATTAAAAACAGAGCTTGCAAGTCTGAAATCTCCGAAACGGCTTGCAGAAATAGCAAGTCGGAAGCTCAATCTGACAAGGCCGACTTTAAAACAGATTATTATAATTCCATGAAACCAAAACATCGAATATTATCCGAAACCAACAGCACCGGTTTTCAACAAAGGCGTATCGGAGTGCGCTCTATGCTTATTGGTTTTATTTTTAGCATTATTTTAGCTGCGATAGGGGCAAAGGCGGTATACCTGCAGGTTTTTTGCGGTCCGTGGCTGTCTCAAAAAGCAGCCGACCAATATGAAAAATCTTTTATATCCCCGGGAAAGCGCGGAACCATATATGATGCAAATCACAGAGAAATAGCAGTCAGCATAGACATGGCATCAATAGCAGCATATCCCCAAAATATTTCAGAACCAGCAACTACGGCCAGGCTCATTGCAAGGGCACTGAAAATTGATGAAAGCTCCCTTTGCAGAAATCTAAATTTAAAAAAAAGATCATTTGTATGGGTAAAGCGTCATATTACACCCAGCGAGGCAACGCAGGTAAAGAATTTAAAGCTGAAAGGTATAGCTTTCATACCTGAGAACAAGCGTTTTTATCCAAACAGAACCCTTGCTGCACAGATGCTTGGATTTTCAGGCATCGATGGCCATGGTCTGGAAGGTATTGAATTTTATTATAACAATTATCTTGAAGGCGACGCAGGTAAATTTACGGTTTTAAAGGATGCATTCGGCCGTGGATTTAACGGCGGGGAAACAGTAGCCGGAGATTTCGGCGGAAACAACCTTATCCTGACTGTCGACAGGACAATACAGCACATAGCGGAGAGCGCTCTTGAGGAAGCGGTTGATAAATTTTCCGCCAATTCCGGGATGGCGATAGTAATGGCCCCTAAAACAGGGGCTATATTGGCTATGGCGCACTATCCCTTTTTTAATCCTAATACTTTTAGCGGTTTTAAAAAGGAGCTTTGGAGAAACAGGGCAATAGCCGATCAGTTTGAACCAGGCTCAACCATGAAAATCTTCTCAGCAGCAGCGGCATTAGAATCAGGGAAATGCACACAGAATACTATTTTTTATTGCGAAAACGGCTCATACGGAATCGGGAAAGATATTGTTCATGACACCAAGCCTCATGGTTGGATGTCCTTGCAGCAGATCGTTAAATATTCAAGCAATATCGGTATAGTTAAGGTTGCTGAAACAACCGGCCAGGATTTGCTTTATAAGACTCTGAGCGATTTTGGTTTTGGTAAAAAGAGCGGAATAGACTGCCCGGGGGAAACATCCGGAAGCCTGGCTTCACATAAGCGATGGTCAAAAATAGATGCCGGAGCAATTTCATTCGGCCAGGGGATTTCCGTATCAGCGCTTCAGCTTATAACAGCCACTTGCGCGATTGCCAACGGCGGGATTCTAATGAAGCCTTATATTGTGCAGGCCATAATGGATCAGAATGGACGTTTGATAAAAAGTTCAGGCCCTTGCGAGGTTAGAAGGGTTATTTCGGTACAAACATCCGGAATCTTGAAAAAGATAATGGAATCTGTAACCGATGATGGAGGCACAGGGGTCAATGCAGCGCTTGAAGGTTATTCTGTTTGCGGTAAGACAGGCACTGCTCAGAAAGTTGATGAAAAAGGAACATATGCCAAAGATAAATATATAGCATCATTTGTCGGGTTTGCTTCTTCACAAAATCCTGAAATAGCTGTCCTGGTTGTAATTGATGAGCCTGAGCAACAGTATTTTGGTAGTATTGTCGCAGCCCCGGTATTTAAAAAAATTGCCTTTGAAACCCTGAATTATATGAATCTGCCGGCTACTCATAATGCGCCTTATGGCACTCCTGTTAATAGACGGGCCGGTCTGAACAGATTTAATGGATCAGATAAAATTAGACATTTTTCAAAGGTTTCAGCATGAAACTTTCGCATTTGCTTAAAACAATTGCTGTAAAAAGTATTTCCGGTAAAAAAAAAGAGGAAGGAATGGATAAGGCTGAGGTGGTTTCAATCCATTGCAGAGCACAGGATGTTAAGCAAAGCGGGATCTTTGTGGCTATACAGGGCAATGTGATGGATGGCCATGACTATGTTGACGTGGCATTGGCAAATGGCGCATCAGCAATTATTACACAAAAGCCGATTGACCGGGATTCAATAATTATCGAGGTTGAAAATACCAGGAAGGCTCTATCTGCCATGTCTGCCGCCTTTTACGGCAACCCCTCCGAAGATTTATTTTTAATAGGAATAACCGGCACAAACGGCAAAACAACCACAGCCTATCTGATCGAAAGCATACTTTTAAATGCCGGTTTCAGAGTGGGTGTTATAGGGACGATAAATTACCGTTGTTCAGGCAAAGTATTTAATAGTCCTGTTACAACGCCTGAATCGCTTGATCTTCAGAGAATTTTAGCCGAGATGCTAAAACAGGGCATTACACATGTTGTTATGGAGGTTTCATCACATGCCATAGACCAGCACAGGATCGCGAATTGCTGGTTTGATGTTGGTGTATTTACCAATCTGACCCGGGATCACCTTGATTATCACGGGGATATGGATTCCTACTGGTCGTGTAAGAAAAGGCTTTTTACAGAAAATCTAATGTCAGGGCCCAAAAAAGGCAGGACCCTGGCTGTAATTAATTGTGACGATACAAGGGGAAAGGAACTCGCGTCGGAGCTCAAAGCTCAAAGCTCAAAGCCGGAAGTCTTTGAGCTTTCGGACAATATGATCAGGCCTTCTAATATCAAGTGCGAACCGAGCGGCATTGCGGGAAGACTTTCAACCATAAAAGGGGTGTTTGATTTCAGATCATCCCTTGTCGGCAAACATAATCTGAAAAACATAATAAGCGTTACAGGTGTCGGAATTTCTTTAAACCTGCCGCTTGATGTCATAAAGGCAGGAATAGAGGCTCTCACCCGCATACCAGGCAGGCTTGAAGCTATTCCAAATACTGCCGGGCGTTTTGTATATGTGGATTATGCGCATACTCCTGATGCTCTGGAAAATGTTTTATCCTCTTTAAGATCAATGGCCCAGGCAAGAATAATCTGCGTATTCGGCTGTGGAGGCGACCGGGATAAAGGTAAGCGACATCAAATGGGCGAAATCGCCGGCAGGTTATGCGAGGTTGCTGTTGTTACATCGGATAATCCACGCACAGAGGCGCCTATGGATATCATTACGCAGGTGCTTGATGGAATGAGAAAAACGTCAATACCGGAATATGACCGCGCGGATATGGATAGTCTGTCAAACCAGGATAAGGGGAAAAAAGGATATGTCGTGGAACCTGATCGTAAAAAGGCCATAGAGCTTGCCGTTACAATATCCAGGGCAGACGATATTGTTCTGATAGCAGGCAAGGGCCATGAAACCTATCAGATAATCGGCGGTAAAACCATCCCCTTTGATGATGGAAAAGAGGCTGAAACAGCTTTAAGGAATTTGCAAAATCTTTGATGACCGACAATTACACAAAACCGATGCCGTGGACAAGTGCCGATATAGTCGGTGCTACAAAGGGAGATTTGTTGCTCGGTGATATAAAGAGCACATTTTCAGGCATCTCCATTGATTCTCGCAGCATATCTGTTGATGAGCTGTTTGTCGCGATCAGAGGAAATATCCATGATGGGTTTTCTTTTGCCTGCGATGTAATCAAGAAGGGTGTTCGCGGTCTTCTTGTAAACATGGATAAAGCAAACGTTTTGCCAAACGAAAAATGGAAAAAAAAGGGGGTTGTTTGTGTTGCGGTAAAGGATACGACAAAGGCTCTGGGGGATCTTGCCCGTTTTAATCGCAAGCGGGCGGATGTTTCTGTTGTGGCGATAACCGGATCAAACGGCAAAACCAGTACCAAGGATATGACTGCCGCGGTCGTTGCCAGGAAATTTTGCACTTTGTCGACCAAGGGTAATTTAAACAATGAAATCGGGCTTCCATTAACCCTTCTAAGGCTTTGCCGTTGCCATGAATGGGCTGTTCTCGAGCTTGGCATGAACAGACCCGGAGAGATAGGAATGCTTGCGGATATTTGTTTGCCTGACATCGGCATTATCACCAATATAAGCCATGCTCATTTAGAGGGATTAGGTTCAATAGAAGGAATTATGCGCGCCAAGGGGGAGCTCCTGGAGAAAATCAGGCCGGACGGCACGGCAATTCTCAATGCAGATGACCGGAGAGTTGTTGATCTGGCGAATAAAACCTCAAGGCATGTGCTTTTTTATGGGCTGTCAGACAGAGCTGCTGTCAGGGCTGAGTCTGTGATTAACAGGGAATCCGGAGTTTCATTTACGCTGATTTTGCCGTCAGGAACTGTTTCAGTAAATCTTGGTGTTTTCGGCGATTTTATGGTGTCAAATGCGCTTGCCGCAGCCGCTGTTGGATATCTTATGGGTCAAAGCGCGCTTGAAATTAAAGCCGGTCTTGAGGATTTTAAGCCGGCTCATGGGAGGATGAATATTCTTATGATAAGCCGGGCTAATATAATTGACGACACATACAATGCTAATCCGGATTCAATGAAAGCCTCAATCATGACGCTTAAATCATTAAAGGGCAAAAATAGAGGGGCCATCATTGCCGGCGATATGTTCGAACTTGGCGAATATGCTGAGACCATGCATAAAAAGATCGGTTCGTTATCCGCCAAATCCGATATTGCAAAGCTCTATATTACGGGTGAGTTTGCAGAAAGTGTCGCGGCAGGCGCCAGGGAAGAAGATGATTCGCTGGATATCTTTACAGGAACCAGAGAAGAGATTCTCGAAGACCTGGCAGACTGGCTCATGCCCGGCGACTGGGTTCTGATTAAGGGTTCCAGAGCAATGGGCATGGAAAAGATAGTAGAAGGGCTTAGAGAGCGGGTCGGCTATAAAGCCGCTTAACAGGGGATTTAATTATGTTTTATCATTTACTTTATCCGCTGCACGAAACAATTTCGGTTTTTAATGTATTTCAGTACATTACATTCCGAACCATCTATGCCAGCCTGACGGCTTTGTTGATCTGTTTTTTTCTTGGACCATGGGTTATCAAAAAACTCACAGACAGGCAGATCGGGCAGTATATCAGGGAAGATGGCCCTGAAGCGCACAGCAAAAAAGCAGGAACACCCACAATGGGCGGAATTCTGATTGTATTCTCGGTTGTAATATCGACACTTCTCTGGACTGATTTGTCAAATTTTTACATATGGATAATTCTTCTGATTACAATCGGGTACAGCGTTATAGGCTTTATTGATGACTATCTCATGCAGGCCAAGAAGAGAAGCAAGGGTTTAAGCGGTCGAAACAAGCTGCTGCTGCAGGCAACACTTGCAATCGGAGCAGGTGTTTTGCTTTTTTCTCACACCGGTTTCACTACAACCATAACCATACCCTTTTTTAAAAACATGTCTCCGGATATCGGCTGGGGATATATATTTTTTACAACCCTTGTGATCGTCGGGACTTCAAACGCCGTTAATCTTACGGACGGTCTTGACGGTCTTGCAATCGGGCCTGTGATCATAGTTTCGGCCACATACATGATTTTTGCCTATGTTGCCGGCCATGTCAAAATCGCCGATTATCTGCAGATCAATTATGTCTCCGGATGCGGGGAGATAACTATATTCTGCGGAGCGTTAGCCGGCGCAGGTCTCGGTTTTTTGTGGTTTAACACATATCCGGCACAGATTTTCATGGGGGATGTCGGCTCCCTTCCAATAGGGGCTGCACTTGGGACAGCAGCCGTTATTACAAAGCAGGAAATACTGCTTGTGCTTGTGGGGGGGCTGTTTGTAATTGAAGCGCTTTCCGTTATATTTCAGGTCGGCTTTTTCAAGATGACAAACGGCCGCAGGATTTTCAAAATGGCCCCTCTTCATCATCATTTTGAATTAAAAGGGTGGGCGGAGCCAAAAATCATAGTTCGATTCTGGATAATATCGATTATGCTTGCCCTTCTTTCCATGAGTACGCTGAAGCTCAGGTAGGAAGAAAATTGTTAATTTTGAATGTTGAATTTTAAATTAAAATCGGATTTTTTTCATTCACAATTAAAAATTAAAAACTCAAAATTATATATGCAGATTGCCAATAAAAATATTGTAGTAGTGGGTCTGGGAAAGTCCGGGTTTGCGGCTGCCTGTTTTTTAAAGAAAAGGGGCGCGTCGGTTATTGTTACAGACAAAGCAGAAGAAGACAAACTGGAAGCTTATGCGCCTGTTTTGCGTGAAATGGGCATCAAGATGGAGCTTGGGCAGCATAGAATTGATACTTTTGAAAAATCGGATCTCATTGTTGTAAGCCCTGGGGTCCCTCATGATATTTTGCCGATAAAAAGAGCCGCGTTAAAGGGGATACCGATATTGGGAGAAATCGAGCTTGCCTGTAGATTTATACGGGAACCTGTTGTCGCGGTGACAGGCACTAACGGCAAGACCACAACCACAACACTTTTAGGAGACATGCTTAAAAAATCAGGCCAAAGGGTTTTTGTCGGAGGCAATATAGGCAATCCTTTAATTGAATATGCGGACAAAGGGGAAAAGGCTGAAATTATTGTGGCTGAAATAAGCAGTTTTCAGCTTGATACAATAGATACTTTCAGGCCAAAGGTGGGAGTAGTGCTGAACATTACTGAAGATCATCTTGACCGTTATTCTGATTTTGCGGCTTATGCCAAGTCTAAGGCGCGGATATTTGAAAACCAGAAGGAAAGTGATGTTGCCGTGTTTAATGGTCTTGACCCTCTTATAGGTTCTATATGTAAAAATATTAAAAGCAAAAAATTGTCCTTTTATAATCAGATCGCAGATGATGCTGAAATAAATACTTTTTTTAAATCTCTTGATTTTTCATCCATAAAGCTTTCGGGAAAACATAACCTGGAAAATGCTTATGCGGCATCGCTGGCATCGCTGGCGATTGGAGGGAGTTTAGAGGGGATACAATCGGCTTTAAGTAGTTTTAAAGGGCTTCCTCATCGGCTCGAATATGTTGCCACAATAAATGAGGTTGGTTTTTTCAACGATTCAAAGGCAACAAATGTTGATGCGGTCGCAAGGGCGCTTGAAACCTTCAGCAAGCCGGTAATTCTTATTATGGGAGGTCGTGATAAGGGCGGTAATTTTCGAACCCTCAGAGATTTGGTGAGCCGGCATGTTAAAAGGCTCATTGTTTTTGGAGAAGCAAAAGAGGATATAGCGTCCGCACTTGGCGATATAACATCAACAAAAAGGGCTTCTTCAATGGAGGATGCTGTGCTGTCGGCTTATCATGCAGCCTCTCCAGGAGATGTGGTTCTTCTATCTCCGGCATGCGCAAGCTTTGACATGTATACCAGCTATGCCAAGCGGGGAGAAGACTTTTGCAGGGCTGTCGGCAAAATAAATAAAAGCAGGCTGAAATGAAAAAAGGCAAAGCAGAAAAAATACCGGTTTTAAGAGCCTATGGCGCGGAAACAGGACATTACGATGTCAAGCTTCTGTTTCCGGTGCTTTTCCTTGTGGGGATAGGAATTGTAATGGTTTACAGTGCCAGTTCAGCCCTTGCTCTTAAAAAGTTCGGCAGCGATTATTATTTTTTGAAAAAACAGGTCCTTTTTTCCCTGCTTGGTATCCTTGTTCTGGTTGCTTGCAGGCACATTCCATTGAAACTTATCCGTTCTTTAACATACCCGATTCTTATTCTGGCCGTTATTACTCTTGTAGCAGTGAAGACTACAGAATTTGGATATTCTGTGAATGGTTCAACGCGCTGGCTGCGGTTTGGTTGTTTAAATTTTCAGCCGTCGGAATTTGCCCGTTTTGCGCTGGTAATCTATCTGGCTTATTCCATGAGCAAAAAAAAGGATGTTCTCAAAGATTTTTATATAGGTTTTTTACCCCACTTTTTTATTCTTTGCATGTTTACAACCCTGATATTTCTTCAGCCTGATTTTGGGTCTGTGCTTATTCTCTGGATTATTACATGGATCATGCTTTATGTCGGTGGGGCACGCATTTTACATCTTTTGTCCCCTTTAATATTTTTACTCCCTGCTGCTTACTTTTTAATGATTAACTCAGAGTATCGCTTAAAACGTATCATCAGTTTCTGGGACCCGTGGCAGTATTCAATGAATGAGGGTTATCAGATCATCCATTCTCTCATGGCTTTTGGTACAGGTGGAATATGGGGCACAGGAATCGGAAAAGGTTACCAGAAACTATTTTATCTTCCTGAACCACATACGGATTTTATCTTTTCGGTCATTGGTGAAGAGCTTGGTTTGTGCGGGGTGCTGATTGTCATAGGGCTTTATTCTCTGATCTTATGGAAGGGCATAAATATCGCGAAAAACGCCGGGGATTATTTTGAGTCGTTTATGGCTGTCGGCATTACATCTGCAATAGCCATTCAGGTTTGCATTAATATGGGAGTTGCTGTCGGACTTTTGCCGACCAAGGGGCTTGCATTACCTTTTTTGAGTTATGGCGGGACATCGCTTTTATTCAGTATGGCATCAATAGGGATACTGAATAATATAGAAGCGTCAGGATTGAAGGGCGAATAACACTTATGCGCATTATTATCGCAGGCGGTGGTACAGGAGGACATCTTTTTCCGGGTATAGCTATTGCAGACGCCTTTGCAACGCGGGATAAGGAGAACAGAGTTCTTTTCGTCAGCACAGGCAATCCTTTTGAAATAGCTATTTTATCAAAAACTGTTTTTAAACATAAACCTATTACAGCAGAAGGGATCAAGGGCAGGGGATTATGGAGGCAGGCTGTTTCGGTCTTAAAAATACCAAAAGCAATACTTGAATCCATCATGATTCTTAAGGATTTCAGGCCCGACCTTGTTGCAGGGGTCGGCGGTTATTCTGCCGGACCGGTTGTTATAGCGGCATGGCTTATGGGCATTAAGATCGTCATCCATGAGCAGAATATTCTGCCTGGAATTACAAATCGCATTTTATCCGGTTTTGCGGACAGAATATATGTATCCTTTAAAGACACAAGATTAGAGAGATTCCGATGGCTTGTCCCTGTTGAACCGGAAAAAATACTTGTTTCAGGGAATCCGGTACGCAAGGAGATTCTGCAACCCACAATAGATCCGCAGGATGCAGGTTCGGCTGATCAATTGCGGAAAAAACCTTTTACAGTACTGATTCTTGGGGGAAGCCAGGGGGCTCACAGCATAAATACGGCTGTTTTAGAAGCTTTTGAATATTTGAAGGAAAAGGATAAATATTTTTTTGTGCATCAGACCGGATCTGCCGACGAACAAGATGTAAAAAGAGCATACATGAAAAGCGGTATTTCCTGCATGGTTAAATCTTTTTTCGACGATATGGCCACGCAGTATCATAATGCCGACCTGGTTGTTTGCAGGGCAGGCGCGACAACTGTGGCCGAAGTCGCGGTCATAGGCAAGGGGGTTATTTTCATACCATATCCTTTTGCCGCCGACGATCATCAGGTTTTAAATGCAGGTTCACTTGAAAATGCAGGTGCGGCTGAAATGATACTTCAAAAAGATCTTGCCGGTAAAAAGCTTGCCGAAAGAATCGAGTACTATGCATCAAATCCAGGAGCCCTTAAGGCTATGGCTTCCAAGGCAAAGTCCATCGGCAGATCCAATGCGGCTGAGGCTATTGTTGACGATTGTTACAAGTTGATTAGGGGATTAAGGGATTGAATTGCCAATTCCTAATTTACGAATATGTATCATAAGAAATATCACATGCACTTTGTTGGAATCGGCGGCATAGGGATGAGCGGTATTGCCGAACTACTTCTTAATCTTGGATACAAGGTTTCAGGGTCTGATGTAAAATTGTCATCCATTACCGAGCGCCTGGAAAGGCTGGGATGCACTGTATTTAAAGGGCATTCCAGGGAGCAGATCAGAGGAGCCAATGTTGTGGTAACATCGTCGGCAATCGAGCCTGGAAATCCGGAAGTTGTCGGGGCCGGAGAAATGTCGATTCCCGTGATACCAAGGGCTGAGATGCTTGCCGAGCTTATGCGTTTAAAATACAGCATTGCAGTCGCGGGAACGCACGGCAAGACAACGACCACCTCAATAATTGCAAGTATTCTTGATAAAGGGGGGTTGGACCCGACAGTCGTTATCGGAGGAAAACTGAAAAGCATCGGCACAAATGTGCTTCTGGGCCATGGAGACTTTATTGTGGCTGAGGCTGATGAAAGCGATGGTTCATTTCTAAAAATGTCTCCTGCAATAGCAGTAGTGACAAATATAGACAAGGAACACCTTGATTTTTACAAGGACCTGAACGCCATAAAGGAGGTTTTTTTAAGATTTATAGATCGAGTCCCTTTTTACGGTCTTGTTGTCCTTTGTCTTGATAACGAGCCAATACAGGGCTTGATCCCGAAAATAAAGAAAAGATTCGTCACATACGGGATGAGTGCGCAAGCCGATTTTCAGGCTACTCATGTATCATTTGAAGGTCTTAAAAGCAGATTCAGTATTTATCATCATGGCTTGTTGCTTGGTGAAATAGTATTGAATCTGCCTGGATCTCATAACATCTATAATTCCATGGCAAGTATTGCGGTTGGGATTGAACTGGATATTCCGTTTAAAAAAATTAAATATGCTCTTGAAACTATTGAAGGGGTTCACCGCAGGCTTGAAGTCAAGGGGGAGATAAAGGGGATTACAGTCGTGGATGACTATGGCCACCATCCTACTGAAATCAAGGCAACGCTGCAGGCGGTTAAGACATGCTGGCCGGACAGACGCAAGGTGGTGGTATTTCAACCGCACCGCTATACAAGGACCAAAGCTCTTTTTGATGATTTTACGCGCGCTTTTTACCAGGCTGACAAACTTATACTTCTTCCCATATATCCTGCTGGAGAAGAAAAGATAACAGGGGTTGACAGCCTGTTGTTATGTGAGGGGATCAAGGCCCATGGCCACAGAGATGCCATATATGCAGACAGTGTTTCCGAATCTGTCTTTTATTTAAAAGAAACATTAAGGCAAGGGGATATTCTGCTTACTCTTGGCGCAGGGGATGTATGGAAAGCAGGGGAAGAAATACTTGAAGAGCTGAAAGCAACTAGTAATGCTTAATCCTGACTCAAAAAAATGGCTCGCAAAGCTTTTTGGCAAAAACGTCAAATTCAACGAACCTATGTCCAGGCACACCTCTTTACGGGTTGGCGGGCCTGCCTGGGCTTTTGTAACCCCTGAAAGTTTTGAAAAATTTTTGGAGCTTATCAAATGGTCTGAGAAAAAGGGGATTTACTGCATGGTAATCGGCGGCGGCACAAATCTTCTTGTAAAGGACAGCGGCATAAACGGGATTGTGGTTGTTCTTAATAAGTGTCTCGACGGCATTGCCGTAACAGGCGGCGGAAAGGGCTCTGTAATTGTAACAGCCATGGCCGGCACAAGGCTTCATACCCTTTGTTCTTTTGCCATAGACAACGGTTTTGAAGGAATGAATTTTGCTCTTGGCATTCCCGGAACCGTCGGAGGCGCCATTATAATGAATGCCGGCACTGCTTACGGAGCAACGGCCGATGCTATTGATTCCATAAAGGTTTTACTGCCCGCAGGGGAAACCAGAGTTATTTTAAGGCAAAATTTGCGGTTTGCTTACAGAAAACTCTCATGGGACAGGAAGATAACAGATATTGATAACGGGCAACCGATTATATTAAGCGGCTGTTTTTCTCTGCGTCCTTCGGACCCGCAAGGGTTGAAAAAGCAGGCTATGGAAATCTTGAAGGCACGCAAAAAAACACAGCCTTCGGGCTTTCCAAGCGCTGGATGTTTTTTTAAAAATCCTGCATTCGGCAAAACAGCAGGGGAGCTTATTGATCTGGCAGGGCTTAAAGGGAAATCGATCGGGGGCGCAAAGATATCATCAAAACATGCAAATTTTATCATTAATAAAGGTAATGCATCGGCAGCAGATATGCTCGCGCTGATGGAACTCATTCAGGGGGAAGTGTTGAAAATTTTTAACATAGAGCTTGAATCGGAAATTACAATAGCCGGGGGATAAGTATATGCGACAAAACTATTATAAAAACAGCCTGGCAAAAAGGCGCGCTAAAGTTATTCGGCGCATTATTGCCTGTTTCAAAATTATGGCTGCGGTTTCCCTGGTCACGGCTATGAGCATTGTTTTCATTTTTGGTTATGACCTGTTGACTCAGTGTGATTATTTCAGGGCAAACAGCATAATCGTTAAGGGAACGAACAGACTTTCCCAAAATCAGATAATTAAGCATGCCGGTATTGATGCTGGAATAAATATTTTTTCTGTAAATCTTTTTGCAACAAGAAAAAGATTGTTGGCACATCCATGGATCGACGATGCCGAAGTAATGAGGGAACTGCCGGATGGAATAAATATAAGGATAAAGGAGCATAAACCTCTTGCCATCATAGACCTTGGCCGCAAATTTCTGATAAACGATCATGGAGAGATATTTAAAGAGTTAGCAGCCTCAGATCCCGACAATTTGCCGATTATTATCGGTCTTGAGTTTTCTGATCTGGATGTTTCTGGTCTGGATGTTTCCGGAAAATTCCGCAACATACCTTTTAATGCAGTAATGGATGTATTGCAACTCGGGCAAAGACCGGGATCAATTATTCCAAACAAATTATTAAAAGTAATCAGTGTTGACAGGGAAATAGGCATTACACTTTATGCGTTTAACGGTATCAAAGCTATAAGCCTTGGATATAATAACTATCCAGGCAAGTATGAAAGACTTAAAAACGTTCTTTTCTATATGGAGAAAGGACTGATGTTTTCAGATTTTGATACTATAGACTTGAACAATTTGGATCGCATTGTGGTAAATCCGGTTAAAATTGAATCACCGGCTATGGATTATAAGGAGGCTTAAGATGGAGGGACAGGGAAAGATAATTGTCGGCCTTGATATCGGAACTACCAAGATTTGTGCCGTGGTCGGTGAATTGTCAGGGGATAAAATAAGCATCATCGGGATCGGCACTCATCCCTCAATCGGGCTTCGAAAAGGGGTGGTGGTTAATATTGAATCAACAGTAGAATCGATAAAAAAGGCTGTTGAAGAGGCTGAACTTATGGCTGGATGTGAAATTTCATCTGTTTATGCCGGAATCGCCGGAGGACATATAACCGGTTTTAACAGCCGCGGGATTGTAGCAATAAAGGGTTCGGAAATCACAAAACAAGACGTGGAACGTGTAATTGATGCGGCGCGGGCAGTTGCTATTCCCATGGATCGCGAAGTAATACATGTGCTTCCGCAGGAGTTCATTGTAGATGACGAAGCCGGCATCCAGAATCCTGTCGGCATGGCCGGTGTGCGATTGGAGGCAAAGATTCATATTGTTACAGGAGCTGTAACATCTGCCCATAACATTATAAAATGTGCAAATCGGTCAGGTCTTGATGTATGTGATATTGTTCTGGAGTCTCTTGCTTCAAGTGAAGCGGTTTTGACCGATGAAGAAAAGGAATTGGGAGCGGCCATTATCGACCTCGGCGGCGGCACTTCGGATCTGGCTATTTTTTCAGGTGGCAATATCAGACATACATTTGTACTTGGCATTGGAGGTAACAATCTTACGAATGATCTGGCAATCGGGCTGCGGACACCACATGCTGAAGCAGAAAAGATAAAGAAGAAATACGGGACCTGTATTACCCGCAATATACATGGTGAAGAAACAATCGAAGTGCCGGGCATGGGTGGGCGTAATCCCAGAAAACTCCCGATACAGATACTGGGAGAGATTTTAGAACCACGTATGGAAGAGATATTTACACTGATAAAAAGAGAAATATACAGGGCTGGCATGGAGAATATTATTTCATCAGGAGTGGTTATAACAGGAGGTTCAGCCCTTCTGAATGGAGCCGCTGATGTTGCGGAATCTATATTGCAACTTCCAACACGCCTTGGCAAACCCAGGGGAATCATAGGTCTTGTCGATATAGTGAATAATTCCATGTATGCTACAGGTGTCGGACTCGTTATATATGGCGCCAGGAATCAGAGCATAAAGAAATTCAGAATCCGTGACGGAAATATATTTAATAATATTATGACCAGGATGAAAAGATGGTTTAAAGATGTAATTTAATCTGTAACCGTTCACAGTTGAAAAAAACAGGAGGTATAATTATGGGAACATCTTTTGAAGATTTAGAAGTTCGGGAAAAATCTTGCAGGTTGTCGGTACGTCTTTATAAATTATTAAGAAATTGCCGTGATTATGGAATGAAAGATCAAATATTGCGCTCATCTATATCTATTCCATCAAATATTGCGGAAGGAAGCGAAAGAAAGAGTATTCCGGATTTTCAAAGGTTTATAAATATTGCAAAAAAATCGGCCGTGGATCTGAGAGCACAGATTTATATTTCACGAGAGCTTAATATATTTTCTGATTTAGATGCAAAGGAATTAATTCAAGACTTGAAATCAATATACAAAACGCTTCAATCCTTGCATGGTTCATTGAAAAAACAGTGTGAACTGTGAACCGACAACCATAAACGGTTACAATCAACTTATATATAGGGAGGGGGATTATGTTTACATTTGTGGAAAATAATAAATCTGCAAAGATCAAGGTTATTGGCGTAGGAGGGGCCGGAGGAAATGCAATCAACAACATGATTGATTCCAGGCTTCAGGGGGTAAAATTTATAGCAGTCAATACAGATTCCCAGGCTCTTGATATCTCAAGGGCGCCGACCAAGATCCAGATAGGAGATAAAATCACAGAGGGCCTTGGCGCCGGCGCTAACCCCCAGGTAGGCAGAGACGCAGCCCTGGAAAGTGCGGACGCAATAAGAGAGGCCCTTGAAGACAGCCATATGGTATTTATTACCGCAGGATTTGGAGGTGGCACCGGCACCGGCGCTGCGCCGGTTATTGCTGAAATTTGTAAAGATATTAAGGCGCTGACGGTTGCGGTTGTGTCCAAACCTTTTTCGTTTGAAGGAAAAAAAAGAGCTATGCAGGCGGAAGAAGGGATTGAAATGTTAAAGGATGTTGCCGATACCGTGATTACAATACCCAACGACAGGCTAAGAGGCCTGGCATCCAAAAATGCCAAAATGATTGAAATGTTTAAGAGAGCAGATGAAGTGTTGCTTCATTCAGTCAAGGGGATTACCGATCTTATCATGATGCCCGGCCTGGTAAACCTTGACTTTGCCGATATAAGAACAATTATGTCAAAGGCTGGTCTGGCCATCATGGGTATTGGCGTCGCAAGTGGTGAAAACCGAGCAACCGAGGCTGCTGAACGGGCAATATCTCATCCTCTGCTGGAAGATATTTCCATTGCCGGCGCTAAGGGTGTATTAATGAATATAACATGCCCCAGTGATTTAACAATGGAAGAGATGGCAGAAGCTTCAGAACGGATATATCGTGAAGTTGGTGAAGATGCGGATATTATATGGGGTGCGGTAATTGATGACGCGCTTGCTGATGAGTTGAGCGTAACAGTCATTGCGACAGGAATAGGCGATAGTTCTAAATCATCAACACGGAAAAATAGTCTTGCCCAGCATTGTCTGAGAGGCAGGATCAGAGATATAACCCCTGCTGATTTG
Source organism: Anaerolineae bacterium (assembly GCA_035529315.1). NCBI lineage: Bacteria > Bacillati > Chloroflexota > Anaerolineae > Anaerolineae bacterium. The sequence continues at coordinate 12,452 of DATKWZ010000036.1, read as the reverse complement.
CAAAATGTTGTAGACTATGATGCGCCGACATTTATAAGACAGAAAGAGGCGGTTGGTGAATCCTCCGGTGCCGTATACAGAGGGTATAAGGGAACAATAATTGACAATGATTTTGATGTCCCCACCTTTTTAAGAAAGAAGGCGGATTAGTTTAATCTTAGCAAAGCAAAGAAAATACAACGCTGAAAAGATGGTGCATGAAACAGATAAATCACATCGTAAATTTGCCGAATTAGAGATCGGCGCAATACGAAAAGATTGGAAAGAGCGGATCAGGGTAGCGCTTGTATATCCCAACAGATATTATGTTGGAATGTCCAACCTTGGTTTTCAGACAGTATATCATTTGCTCAATCAGATAGATCATGTATTATGCGAAAGGGCTTTCCTGCCGGAGAAAAACGGATGCGCAACAGATCGCATAACTACGATAGAGTCGGGAAGGCCTATTTCAGATTTTGACATAATAGCCTTTTCTCTTTCGTTTGAAAACGACTACTTGAATGTTCTGACAATTCTCGAAAGAGCGGGCATACCTCTGCAATCCAGCCACAGAAAAGATGTCCATCCTTTAATTGTAGCAGGAGGGGTTGCGTGTTTTTTAAATCCTGAACCTATAGCCTGTTTTATAGATTGTTTTTTTATTGGGGAAGCAGAGGCAATGCTTCCTCGATTTTTTGAAGTTTTTCAGCCCGAACTATTGAAGGCAGACAAAAAGTCGCATCTTAAATATCTTGCCGGAAACGTTCCAGGAGTATATGTTCCTTGTTTTTATAAAACTACATACAATATGGATGGAACTATTTGCTCTTTTGAGCCGACATGTGACGTGCCTGATAAAATCAAGCGCCTTTTTATTGAAGACATTTCCCATATCCCCACCTGTAGCGCCATTTTGACTCCAAATACAACATTTCAGCGAACATTTTTAATCGAGGTAAGCAGGGGCTGTCCGCATGGATGCCGCTTTTGCACCGCAGGATATATTTACAGGCCTCCACGATTAAGATCCCCTTATCTCCTGAAAAAATGTTTGGAACATGGGGCTTCGCTTACAGACAGGATCGGCTTTGTCGGAGCAGCGGTTTCAGATCATCCCGGAATTGTAGATTTGTGCAGAGTGCTTAAACAAACAAATGTCAGAATATCTTTTAGCTCTCTCAGGGCTGATGCTTTGGCTCCTGAACTGATATCGGCGCTCATGCAAAGTAAGGTCAAAACCGTAACTATCGCGCCTGATGCAGGTTCCGAACTGATGCGTAGAGTAATCAATAAAAATATTACCGAAGAAGATATACTTGAGGCTGCTGAAGCCCTTGTTTTAAGCGGCATTCCAAATTTAAAGCTATATTTCATGATAGGACTTCCGACTGAAACCGATGATGATGTTGAAGAGATAATAAAATTATGCATAAAGATAAAACAACGGTTTCTAAAGTCGAGCAGGATAAAGAAACATATAGGACAAATAACCGTAAGCCTTAATCCTTTTGTGCCAAAACCGTTTACCCCCTTTCAGTGGGTTGCCATGGATGATGAACATACATTAAAAAAGAAGATAAAGATGGTAAAGGATGGTTTGAAAAAGGTCGCTAATATAAGAGTTAATGCAGAGATTCCGCGTCATACTTACATTCAGGCTTTGTTTTCGCGAGGAGATCGCAAGGTCGCAAATATTTTATCCATGGCTAATAATAATCATGGCAACTGGGCTAAAACATTAAAATCAACTGATTTAAATCCTGATTTTTATGCACTGAGGGATCGGGCCTTAGATGAATTACTCCCCTGGGATTTTATTGATCATGGAATCAGAAAAACATATCTAAAGGGAGAATACAAAAAGGCGCTGCAGGGTAAAATCTCTGAACCATGCAAGGTTGAATCGTGCACTATATGCGGAGTTTGTAAGAAAAAGTAACACTTCAATTGTGTGAAAAGTTCAATTGATAGTTGTTGGGGGATATAGACAGGGTATTTATATGATGAGTTGTGAGCTGTTAATTCTGGACAAAATTATACTATATGAGCTAAATAATCAGTTAATGTTTTTACAAGTAATTAATATTAAGGAGTTTTTGAGATATTGCCATGCTGTCGAAAAACGATGAAATATCTTCTACCGAAAAGTTGCTTGATGCAATTCGCGGTAATGATCCTCAACCAGGCAAGACCCTGGCTATCTCTACTCTTTCTCCGATTACCAGTGGCTTTAAATCTTATTTGGCCGGAATTATTCCTTCTAAAGAATCGATTACAGTAGGGATTGATATCGGCTATGCCGATATCAGGCTGGTTAAGATCAAACAGCTTCCCGACCTGAAATGGCAATTACTGGATTTCAAGCGTGTGTCATTTAATAACGACCTGTCTGAAGATACTCCTGAGTTCGACGATTTCCTGAAATCGGCGCTGACCGAATTTTGCGGTCCTTTGAAAGAGCTTAAAATATGGAGTATTATGTCGGCTGCCCGGGCTGATGTACGGCATTTTATGATACCTAAGGCAGCGAAAAAGCAGATTGAAAAGACAGTTTATTGGAAACTTAAAAAAGAAGCCGGCTTTGATGAAAAAGAGACCATATTTGATTTTAGAGTGCAGGATGAAGTTGTCGAAAAAGGTGTCTCCAAGATAGTAGTTATAGCTTATACCGCTCCCAAGCGAGAGGTAGAGGAAGCAAAAAATCTTTTTTTAAGGATCGGCTTTCCTCTTACCGGCATATCAATTGCTCCATTTGCAATTCAAAACCTATTAAAAAGCGGCTGGATGCCGACCTCTGATCAAACAGTCACTAATCTTCATATCGCCCATAGCTGGTCACGCATTGATATCTTTTTCAAGGGGAATCTTGTCTTAACCCGCGGCATCAAGACCGGGGTGAACAGCATGATTGAATCCCTAATGGAAAGGTTTAATGATAGCAAAAAAGAATTTTCTTTGGAATTACCTGGAAAATTAACTGGGGAAAAAGAGCAGCCTCTTTCAGGGGGTTTTGATTCAGGAGCCGCCATGAATATCGGGCAGGCTCAAAAGGTGCTTTTCAGCCTCAACCCGGATTCTCCTCCTCTGTCCGAAGAAGATATCGGCTTTCATCTCAAAAAAGAGGAAATACTTGGGATGATCAGTCCTGCTGTCGACAGATTGGCCAGACAGGTGGAAAGGACATTTAAACATTACACCACGACCTTTAAAGTTGAAAGTGTCGGAAAGGTTTACAACTCCGGAGGGGTCCATTTTTACGGCCCATTAATTGATTATATCGCTCAGAAACTGGGAGTCGATATGGAGATCAACGATCCCTTTGATTCTGCCAAAACTCCTTTTTTAGGCGCTGTGGCTCCTCCCGAGTCAGTTTCCAGCAGGGCTCCGTTTGCTCTGGCCGTGGGTATGGCTTTGTCCGACAATATCCGTACCCCTAATTTTATTTTTACACACAAAGACAAGAAGAATCATGCAAAAATTACGCTTATAAAACAGTGTATTTCTGTGGCTTTTATGCTACTTATAATTGCTTCTGTTGGATTTTTTGGGTGGCTGGCGAGTTCCGGTGAGCAGAAGAAAGTGGAATTGGCCCGGCTTAATCAGCAATTGGATCAATATAGTCCATGTGTGAATAAGGACTTAATCTTGCAGGCGGCGACCAGGCTCAAGAAGAAACAGCAGGGGTTTAAGAAATATAGCGAGAAATTACTGCTAAATGCGGCTATCGGCGAGCTGTCAGCCCTGGCTTCTTCAAACATACGTTTGCTTAGCATAACGGTTGATCTGGGAAGCGTTTCAGCAAATAAGAGCATGAATGTTGAAAAAAGATTGGTGCTGGAGGGCATTATACTTGGGGAAAGCGATATGCTTGAAACCTATTTAGTAGCATATGCTATGAGGCTGGAAGGCTCACCTATCTTCAGCGCTCCTGCGGTTAATAAAGGCGCTGTTGAATCATACGGAGAAGAAGGAGATGCCCTTTATTTTACTATAGAATTAAAACTGGTTTAAAAATGGAACTAAAACAATTTATAAAATTACCGGGAAGGGGATCGATCTATTTTTCAGCATTCGGGGCGGGTGTTTTGATTCTTGTTGTTATAGGGATATACTCATACAATAAGTTTTCTGAAATTAAGGATCAAGAAATTAAAGCGCTTAGCTGCCGGATAGATAGGCAGAAGGTGCTTTTCCCTGTGTATAGAGACATCTTGGGTAAGATGCAGGCCGGCGGTCCGGAAGTTTTGACCTTTCCAGCCAAGGTTAGACTCTCAGAAGATAAAATAGAAGGGATACCAGTGATATTTGCTGAAATAGCCGGAAAATGCAACCTGGAAGTCGTTTCCGTCATTCCGGATGTCATATCTCTGGATCGTGATTCCGGACTTTTATTGGTCAATGCTTTTGTAAAAGGGGATTTTTTTAATTTCCGCAAATTCTTGACTGAGCTTGGAAGAGTTCCTTTCCTGGAACATATAGAAAGAGTTCATATTCAAAGAACAACGGAAGGAAAGGAATTAAAGGTGAAAATGTGGCTTGCTCTCAGTTTAAATCAAAAACAAAGGTAATAGTAACCATTCACGATGCTTAGGATTAAGGATTAAGGGGTAAGGATTAGTGCAACGGTTAAGTTTCTTATAACCCTGAACGGTGAATTTTTGAACCTTTGAACACTTGCAAGAGATATATATGTCAACACGAGAAAAAATTATACTCTGTTTTGTTATACTTGCTGTCGGATATGCTGCATACAACTTTTTAGCGGCTACTCCAAAGATAGTCCATGTTGAGACGGAAGATGAATTGACCAACTTAAAAAAACTCACAGCCGATGTTGTCGAAGAGGTGAGCAGGGCAGTATTGACAAAGACCGAAGCCTTTATTATAGGACAGGCTGGGGCTGAATGGAAGAGAGATCCTTTTTTAAAGCCCGGACTGCCTGTAAAATTCGAGCCGGAGAGCGGTCGGGCTGAAGTCTCAGCCGAGAAAGCGCGTTTTACCTATTCAGGATATTTAGAGATGGCTGATAAGAAACTGGCCATCATTAATGGTATAGAATATAAAGCAGGCGAAATTATAGTCAATGGCGGCGGATATATTGTCGGTAGTATTTCTCCGACACGGGTAGCGCTTGAACTGACAGGTGGTAAAAATGTTATCATACTTCCACTGGAAGAGGTTAACGTCCCTTTATTAGACAAAACCAGGTAGACAGAGTCGGATATGAAAAAAAATTATAATCTTAAAGGTGTCGCTCTGATTTATAAGATCGCGATCAGGTTTGTTTTTTCTATTTTAATTATCACTATTGTTGCCGGTTGTGCCGGTAAAAAGAGTGAAAAAAAAGATACTTTCTTTGAGACGTGGAAGATAAAGGCTGAACAGTCTAAGGGCTTTTCCCCTTCGGCCAGAAAACGCGCTGTTGACCTGCCGAAAATGGCAATGGAAGAGAAAGTAAAACAAGAAAGCGTGGTGCCTGAGCCTGAAAAGTCTCTTCCTTCCGGTAAAATAAGCTTGAAAATGAGAGAGATAGAACTCTCTGTGCTTCTCAGGACTTTGGCAAAAGCAGTAAATCAGAATATTATTATCAATGAGAAAGTAAGCGGTAAAGTTAATATAAATGTTGAAGATGCTTCCTGGGCCCAGGTATTTGAAGGTATTTTGCGTTCACACGGACTTACCTATGCATGGGAAGGGGATTTGATCCGCATTTTAACCCTGGAAGATATGCAGCAGGACATAACACGGGAAACCCAGAAAAGAGCGCTGGAAAGAGTTGAGCCACTTTTGACCAAAGTCATTCAGATCAGTTTTGCTGATTCAGAAGATCTTAAAAAAAATCTGGAAAAATTTCTTGCAGAAAAGACAGATGGGAAGACTCATGGTTCTGTGATGGTTGATAAACATACCAACGCGCTTATTCTGCAGGCAACCAGGAATGATATTGAAAGAATGCTCCCATTAATTGAAGAGCTTGACAGGCCGATTTCTCAAGTCCTGATAGAGGCAAATATAGTTGAGACAAGCAAGGATACAGCCAGAGAGCTTGGGGTTCAATGGGGGGGATTATATAAACGCGATATGGGCGGCGGTCAAACCGAATGGGTTACTTCCGGTTCAAACTCAGAGGGGGTTTTAGGGGGCGCTTTAGGCACCGCATTAAATCCGACTTCAGGTCTTGCCGTTGATTTTCCGACAGATTTTCCGACACTGGGAGCAGGTATGACTTTGGGTTATGTAGCTGGAAAATTAGGCGAACATGTCCTTAATGTCCAGCTTTCCGCTTTAGAGGAAGAAGGTAAACTAAATATCCTGTCAAGTCCTTCCATTACAACGCTTGATAATCAGAAAGCTGTAATAGAAAGCGGCAGGGATATCCCTTTTAAGGTTACATCGGGTGAAAATATAGGCGATATAGAGTATAAAAAAGCGACACTCAGCTTGAAAGTTACACCGCATGTTATTGACGATAAAACTATTAAAATAGAAATCAAAATAAATAAAGATGAGCCTGATTTTATCAATAAAGTAGATGGCAATCCAACAATTATAACTAAAAGCGCTGAAACTTCTGTTATACTATTTAACGGACAAACCACAGTTATCGGGGGCCTAAGCAAGGAAACAATGAGCCAGGGCGAATATGGAGTTCCATGGCTAAAAGACATCCCTGTATTGGGATATCTTTTCAAAGGTGCGTCTAAGAGTAAGGATATGGAAGAAATACTGATATTTATTACCCCGCATATTCTTGAACAGGCAATAATCGGTGAGGAGTAGGCGACCGTTTTCCAAACCCGACTATTCAACTAATTGCGTGGCAAAGCGGAGCTAAATGGATTACTTCAGCATCCTAAATTTAAAGAAGGAACCCTTTTCCAACTCACCTGATCCTGAGTTTTTTTTTCAGTCATGGCAGCACCTTGCATGTTTGCAAAAATTAGAACTTTCTGTACGCCTGCGAAGGGGTTTAAATGTGGTTATCGGTGATGTGGGAACAGGGAAAACCACGCTCTGCCGCCAGATTATCCGCAGATTTGCCGCTGAAGAAGCAACTGAAACCCATCTTATACTGGATCCTAATTTTAACAACCCTCATGAATTTTTGAATACATTCGCTGAAATGTTAGGAGCTGCTGAACTTGCAAGCAATGCCGATGAGCGGCGGATAAAAGAGCTTATAAAGCAGTATCTCTTTCGCAAAGGCGTGGATGAGGACAAGAGGGTTGTTCTGATTATTGACGAAGGACAGAAAATACCTCTCTTTTGTCTCGAAATTCTCCGTGAATTTCTTAATTATGAAACCAATGAATATAAGTTGCTGCAAATAGTTATTTTTGCGCAAAAAGAATTTCAGCACATATTGAAAGAGCATGCAAATTTTGCCGACAGGATAAATATCCGTCTCTTTTTGGGTCCGCTGAGCTTCCGCGAAAGCAGGTTGATGATAAAATTTCGCCTGGACAAAGCAGCAAGTGGCGGCAACAAAATTTCGGTTATGTTCAGTTATCCGGCTTTGTGGGCTATATACAGGGCTACCGGTGGTTATCCCAGAAAAATAATAAATTTATGTCATCAGATTATACTTACGCTGATTATTCAGAACAGGTTCAGGGTAAGCCGCTCCCTTGTACGTGCATGTGCTAAGAGAATTCCTCATGAGCAGTCAAGAAGATGGCAGTGGGCTGCGGCTGCTGCCTTAAGCTGCCTGATAGCCGCGGTATTGATATTGAATCCAAAGCCTGAGCGACTAAAAGCAGATATCCCAACCAACTTATCCGCATCAAATTCCGTCCGTCCTTTGGTGCCTCAACCGCATCTTTTGGCAGGCGCTACTCATCTTGCAGCGCATGAGAGCGTAAATAAAGTCAAGCCGGAAGTGTTTGCAGAGGCAAAAAACTTTCCTGAAGTATTGGGGCAGATAAGAGTAAACAGCGGGGAAACAGTTTTGGCGATAGTTTATAAGGTGTATGGTCTTCCGGATTCTGATTGCCTGGACAGGATACTGTCATCCCTGGCCCCGCTTAACCCGGAGATTAAAGATCTTAATGGTATAGTTGTTGGAGATGTGATCAATTTTCCAGCTGTTCCTGCGCAGGATAATCCTTTGGCAATCGGCTGGTGGGTGCAACTGGCCATGAAAGACACGCTTGAAGAGGCCTATGAATTTACAAGGTTATATGCTGATTCGGCGTTTTCTCTCAGGATGCTCCCTTACAGGAATAGCCGGGAGGGCAGGAAATTTGCTGTTCTTCTCAGGAATTGTTTCGCTAATGAAGAATCAGCGAGAGACAGTCTCGATATGCTGCCGGCAGTGCTTTTCTCAGGAGCAAAGATCGTAACCGGATGGGATGATGATACTCTCTTTTTTTCCAATGTTCCAAAGAGGAAATACTCGACTAACTTAAAGGACAAAATTTGAGAACAAAAAAGAGACTTGGCGATATGCTTTTAGAGGCCGGGCTGGTAACCGAAGACCAGCTCATGGAGGCCTTGCTCGGTCAGAAAAGGGCGGGTATCAAGCTGGGACAGTATTTGATCCAGAAGGGGATTATTACTGATTTTCAGATCGTAGATGTACTCTGCCGGCAGTTACATTTAGCAAAATACAATTCTGATGATTATCCGGAAGATACCGGCTTAAAAGACCTTATTCCCGCAGCCATAGCCCGGAAACATCAACTGGTTCCTTTAAGGAAAAAAGGCCGTCTCCTTACGATAGCTATGATAGATCCTTTGGACATAGAAGCGCTGGATACCGCTGAAGTTCTTACAGATACCGAGGTGGAACCCGTAATTTGCGCTGAGAAGGAATTAACTGAATTAATCAGCAGGCTTTACGGAACATATTCGGCCCTTGGCGGCGTTGTGGACGATATTGAGGAGGTGCAATATGATGTTGATTCCACGAGGGATGTGGAACCGACCACATATATGGAGGTAAACTCTCTTCAGGATATGGCTGAACAGGAACCTGTTGTTCGCCTGGTCAATTCAATTATCTCAAACGCAGTGCAGCATGGGGCAAGTGATATACATATCAGCCCGGAAAAAGATTATGCCCATGTCAGGTTTCGTGTTGACGGCAGGCTTCACGATGTTCCCGCTCCAGCCAAATCTATGATGCTGCCCATCGTTTCCAGGATAAAGATCCTGTCAAATATGGACGTGGCCAAATCGAGAGTGCCACAGGATGGACGATTTACGGTTAAGATGGGGAACAAGGAAATTAACATCAGGGCCTCCGTCATACCGACTATTTTCGGAGAAAATCTGGTCATGCGTCTCCTGGACACGAGCACAGGTGTCTATACTCTGGAACGTCTTGGTATGTCCGAAGAGGACAGAAAAAAAATAGAGGCTGTCATGAAAAAGCCTTATGGAATGATTCTGAGTACCGGGCCGACCGGAAGCGGCAAAAGCACAAGTCTTTATTCAATACTAAAAGAACTGAACAAACCTGATGTCAACATTATTACCGTTGAAGATCCGGTTGAATACCAGATGGAAGGGGTGCGCCAGGTACAGTTGAACATCAAGGCGGGTATGACCTTTGCCAGCAGCCTCCGATCCATCCTCCGGCAGGATCCTGACATCATTATGGTAGGGGAGATACGGGATGAAGAGACAGCCGGCATTGCTATCCGGGCGGCGCTGACCGGACACCGTGTTTTGAGCACAATACATACAAATGACGCTGCTTCGGCAATTACTCGGCTTATGGTTCTGGATGTAGAAACTTTTCTTGTTTCATCTGTTGTGCTGGTATCGTTTGCGCAACGTCTGATGCGAACCATTTGCCCTAACTGCAAAGAGCCTTACATTCCGCCTGAACCGGCGCTTGCCGCATGGGGGCTGCTGGACAGGGTAAAGGACGCTGATTTCCAGCGCGGAAAAGGATGCACAAGTTGTATGAATACAGGTTACAAGGGGCGAACCGGCGTATATGAGGTTCTGGTCATCGATGAGATGGTACAGGAGATGATTTTGAAAAAAAAATCAGCCCAGGAAATTTCCAGAGCTGCTAAAGAAGCAGGTAGCTTCAGAACGTTGCGAGATGATGCTGCCGATAAGGTCCTTCGGGGAATAACTACGCTTGAGGAAGCGGCTTCGGTAGTTATGGTCTAACTTGTCGAACAGTCGATTTTTTTTTAATATTATCAATAAATAAATAAAGTTCAGATAAAACAGTTTTATCTATTTTAATAAATACCACGCCAATACCGTAAAGCTTTCCTTTTTTTCTTACATTCACAACTTTAGAAATTATCTTAGCACGCTCCTTTCCCTTTCTAAAGGGAAAAGCAATAATTAACTCCAGCGTTATTCCGATTGGATAATTCACATGAGAAATGAAAGACAACCCGCCCTTACTGATATTATTTATGCTTGTGATATCGTATCCATCAGAACCCAATTCTCTCTTATAGCTGATCACGAAATGCTCGTCTAAACGGACACATTGTCTTTTTTCAGTGCCGGAAAAATTATTAGTCAGAGCATCCGATGCCTGCAACAGCTCCTCGAACCTTTTCATGCTGATCAGCACGGCCTCCGGCATCCCATTTTTAGTGATAGCAATAGTATTATCAGAGGCTTTAATTTTTTTGACAAGGTCCGGCAGTAGATTTTTTGCACTTGTGATTGGAATGTATTGCATAGCAGCCCTCATTACACCTAAATTGAGTGATTTTTTACTCAACCTGCACCGATCTCTTGCGCATCAAGGATTCGCGAAAATCCTCGACATATCCACGGGTATGCCTGCGGTTTTCGCAAACCCTTATGCATCAAGATCTCGGCACATATCTTCGCAATAAATCGCTCAACCTAGGTTACACTAATCCATTTTTTTTCTTAATATTATCAATAAATGAATAAAGTTCAGATAAAACAGTTTTATCCATCTTAATAAATACCGCACCAATACCGTAAAGCTTTTCTTTTTTTCTTACATTCTGAACCTTAGAAATTACCTTAACGCGCTCCTTTCCAATTCTAAAGGGAAACCTGACAAGCAGCTCCAGATTTGTTCCGACAGGGTAATTTATATGAGAAAAGAAAAACATTCCAGCCTTACTGATATCTTTGGTGTTTGTCATATCGTATTCCTCAGAAGATCCCGCTTTTTTATAGCTGATCATCACACTCCTGTCTAAGCGGATATATTCTCTTCTATTAATATCAGAATCGCCGGTTTGCATAATCTCTCCCTTTACTCAAAAGTCATTAGTAGTAGTTCAGGCAGTAAGGTATTAAGGCACAAAGGTGCAAAGGCACAGAGGCACTAAGATTATAATATAATTTTTAATATACAGTATATGCCGTATCTACAACTTTTTTTTCTCTTTTTTATAACGCTTTAAAATTAAAGTCTTTTTGTGACTTGGTGGCTTCATCCCTCCCTCCTTGGCCAACTCTATGTCGTAAATATAGATGTCGCAGTTGTAATTGTTCATGAGAGGAACAGAGATGTTATTCGGTTAACCTGGGCCACCTGGGCCACCTGGGCCACCTGGGCCATCTGGGCCACTACCACCAACACCTGTCACTATCTCCTCTAAGTAGTTACATATAATCTTCCTTGTCGCTACACCGACCGTCCCTGTTGATGTCAGGGTGTCTGAATCTTCACTACTATATTCAAGAGTGAAGCTCCCGTTACCGAACGGTTTAGTAATTGGGAAATTAATATAATCATAAGTAGGATCGGCTATATATTTATCCGTTGCATACCGAATGCCATATTCTATGCCTGCCTGCGCAACAGCATAAGCCTGTGTTGACTGCACGTAGAGGGCTGAAGACCCGTGTTTGGCAACCATAACATAGGAAAAAACCGTTATAAAAATAGCGAATATCGTTATGGCTATAATGAGTGTAATAAGGGTAACGCCCTTATTATTCAAATGACCTGATAAAATTCTTCTCATTATTGTATATCTTCCTTCCAAAAACCTGCAAAATTTCTTCCAGAATAATCATCACCATCAAAAGGCAGATTTTTGGGATAAATATAGCTTTGTAGAGTAATACTTGCTTCACCTGATTCTAATGTAAGGGTGATGGTTATTTCATTGGAACTATTGGTTACAGTAAATGCGGAAACATTATCGGCAAGGTCCACTGTATTACCGCCGCCGCCGCTGCCACCGCCACCGCCGCCGCCGCCGCCGGCACCAGTACTGTTCCTTTCCAAAACAGTACTGGTGCCGGGAAGCCGAAATGATATATTGGTGTCGCTGTCTTGTAGAGTTCCATTGCTTTTTGTGAAGGTTAGGGTGGAGCCTGAATTTCCGGATGCCGGAGACGAAATAGACTTTGCATCCCTCAATTCCCTGCTGATTCTTTCCATAGCCATTGCAGCCTGATCAAAAAGACTTTTTTGTTTTTCCATCATGGAATAAGTATGAACAGCCGTCGAAATAAAACTAAAGCCGAAAACGCTTAAGACGCCAAGCACGATAATA
>DATKWZ010000035.1 GCA_035529315.1 Anaerolineae bacterium | reverse complement strand
TCGGCCATGCCCTTTAATCCCAAATGCTTTGTTATCGCCGCCGTTAACGTTGTCTTGCCGTGATCTATATGACCTATAGTCCCTACATTTACATGCGGCTTAGTACGATCAAACTTCTCCTTAGCCATGTCATCTACCTCCTGTACTTTTTTACTTTATTTTATTCTATTTTCTTCGTAATGGAGCCCATGACCGGAATCGAACCGGTGAACCTCTTCCTTACCAAGGAAGCGCTCTACCGACTGAGCTACATGGGCATGTCTGGAGCGGGAGACGAGATTCGAACTCGCGACCTCCAGCTTGGAAGGCTAGAGCTCTACCAGCTGAGCTACTCCCGCGCCTATCACTTGTTATCATTATTTAACGTCACTCTCGACAAAATTCATAAAATCAAATGACAGCCAATTCCCTTAATAAGCATTTTGCGCAGTAAGAGTAATGCAGGAAGTCATGTAGTATTTTGTCGATAACGATATGCAAACCGAAATCTCCTACATACGACTTACTCTGAGATTGGTGGTGGGGGGAGGACTTGAACCTCCGTAGGCTTAGCCGACAGATTTACAGTCTGTTCCCTTTGACCGCTCGGGAACCCCACCATATTTGGTTGCAAAATAAGATTTATTATATTAAAATTTATTATAAATTAAATGGAGCCAGCGAAGGGACTCGAACCCCCGACCCACTGATTACAAATCAGTAGCTCTACCATCTGAGCTACGCTGGCGTTAAAATACAACGCCCGTCATAATCAACTAACTTATATAAAACATGAAAGACATGAGACTAAAACTCTGTACAATTATCTCAAATTTTAAAGGATGTTAAAGGATTTTTTAAGGGTAAATCAGAATTTTATTTTAACAAATATAAAAAACATACTATATAATGATCGCTGGCACAAATATCAAGCTTGATTATAAAACATTTTCAGTCAATAAAATGAATTATAAACAATATCGAGCTTAATTTTGACTAATATCTCCTTTTTACTTTCATTTTCAAGCTAAATCGAGCATATTTCAATTTTCAATATTGCGATAAATTGAAAATGTGTAGATTTTGCTTTAAGTTAAACCGCCTTTCCCCGGACATGAAATCTATTATCGCAAGATGAACTCTTGACAAATATACTAATTTTTGTGTAATCGGACAGCATTATTTTCTAAAAAAAAGGACTAATACTGACAGACTCTTAAAAAATTATATTATAAGAATCTCCGGATCAACACAATTATAATTATTATTTTTATTATGGTCTGTTCTTTGTTTACAATTTGTTATACATGAGTCTTTTCTGGTTTAAATTTAATTATAATCAAAGCAATAACCGCGATTAAGTTATTTTAAAGTTTTCGAGGAACCTGATTTGCCAAAAAAACCCTTAATAAACATTCAATTTTATATCCTCACTTTTGTATCACTTCTCTTATACGGATGCGTTCAACCTCTGCATAATATATCAACGTTACAGAATGAAAATTCAGCATTTTTCGAAACAGATACTGTTGCAGCCTCAGAAACGGCCCTAAAAGAAGATTGTCTAAAAGAAGATTGTATTGATCAAAAACCCGAAGTTTTTAATCCGGACAAAACCGATGATACAAACATTAATATAATCAAAGCTTCTGCGGCAACTGGCACAGAAAATAACGGCATAAAAGCAGATGAAAGCCTCTCCGCTCAAAAAAAGATACAGTCGGTACTGGACGAAGCCCTTGATTTTTGCCAGATATCACAAGATTTCTGGCAAAAGGGGGAGCTTGAAAATGCCATTGAAGCCCTGGACAAGGCTTACTCTTTGATTCTGGATGTTGACACCAATGACGACCCTGAACTGGTGCAGCAAAGGGAAGATATGCGCTTCATGATATCAAAACGTATCCTTGAAATCTATGCATCTCGAAACATTGTTGTCAATGGCAACCACAATGCCATCCCCATGGTGATGAACAAGCACATACAGGCTGAAATCACCCTTTTTACAAATAGCAGCGAAAAAAATTTCTTCATTGAATCATATAAACGTTCCGGCAGGTATCGTCCACATATAGTTGAAGCTCTTAAAGAGGCAGGGCTTCCTGTTGAACTGTCATGGCTGCCTCTTATTGAAAGCGGCTTCAAGGTAGGCGCCCTTTCAAAGGCAAGAGCTCTCGGGCTCTGGCAGTTCATACCGTCAACCGGATACAAGTTCGGGCTTAACCGCGATATATTTATTGATGAACGCATGGATCCTTTTAAAGCAACAAAGGCTGCTATAGCATACCTGAAAGAATTGCACAGCATTTTCGGCGACTGGGCAACCGTTCTGGCCGCCTATAATTGCGGTGAAGGAAAAGTTCTGCGTGTAATCCGAAGCCAGAATGTAAACTATCTTGACAACTTCTGGGATTTATATGAACGGCTTCCCAGGGAAACCGCAAGATATGTCCCCAGATTTCTGGCCGTCCTTCATATACTTAAGGATATGGAAAAGTACGGGTTTGATCCAACACAACTAGATATACCTTTAGAATACGAAACAATTACTGTAACAAAACAGGTGTGCCTCAAGGATATAGCCCCAAAAATCGACGTATCAGAAGAAACAATGAAACAGCTTAACCCTGAGCTCAGATATAAAATATTGCCTGATAATGAATATCCTCTCAACGTTCCGCAGGGCAAAGGTGATGTTCTGCTCGCAAGCCTGGACAATATACCTGTTTCATACCCCCCAAGACCTGCCTATTTAAAACACAGGGTAAGAACAGGAGAAACCCTTTCGACAATTGCCAGAAAATACCGAACCAGCATGTCAAAAATTGTCAGGGCAAATAATATACATAAATGGAATTATATAGTTACCGGAACAATGCTGAAAATACCACAAAAAGGTACCTTTATTCCCAAACCGAAAATATATAATAAATCAAAAGATGGACAAGCAACCACTCATGTTGTTAAAAGCGGCGATTCTCTCTGGATTATTGCCAGACGTTATGGCACAACGACAAAAAAAATCCAGGAAACAAATAAGTTGCCTTCAACAAACCTTTATATAGGGCAGGTCTTGAAAATACCGGGGCACGATATAGAAAATGCGTCGGGTAAAAACTTTGGAACATACATGGTAAAACGAGGAGACAGCCCCTTTAGTATTGCAAGGCTGAACAATATGCCTCTCGAATATTTCCTGCGTATAAACCGTCTGACACCAAGAAGCAAAATATATCCAGGGCAAAAACTATATATCGAATAGGCTGCTGCGCCCCCGTAGCTCAGTGGATAGAGCAATGGATTCCTAATCCATGCGCCGCAGGTCCGATTCCTGCCGGGGGCACCAACAATTACAGACGGTTACGTTGATTTTCAACTGGTCAAAATTAGTCAGAATTGGTCAAACAGTGCTAAAAAAAGCACACAAAATAGCACCGTTTTAGCACCGTAAAAAAAGAAATAAAACGATAAGAAAAATATCCCTGCGATTGTCTATTCTGTCAAATTCCACC
>DATKWZ010000034.1 GCA_035529315.1 Anaerolineae bacterium | reverse complement strand
GTCTTTTTTAACCAGCACTCAACGACTTGTGCCGAGAACAGGCACAAAGGATATATAACTTACTGAACTCATACGTGGTTTCAAGCATTGTCTTAATGTTGGTTATTGGTGCCGTTGTCGAAAGCTTAAGAAATAATATTTTGCTTTAAAAATTTATTTTGGCCCTTACAGTCTAACACTTTTTTTGAATAGCAGGGTGCGAAACTTAAGTTATATTATTCCATACTCAACCACCTCCAAAGGAAAAATCTGATGGCGATAATAAAAAAAATGAGATTTCGAACAAAGCTGGCGCTTCTTTTTTTGTTTATAGGGCTGCTTCCTGTCATGATCCTCGGCTATATTAACTTTCACTATGCCGGCAAGATAATTAACGAACAGGCGGTCAATCAATTGATCTCACTCAGAGAGGACCGTAAGGCAGAGGTGCAAGGTTTTTTTAAACATCTCAGATTGAATTTAAAAATACTGAGCGACCACCGCCTGTTAAAGGATTTCGCAGGAGAGTATATCGCTGCATACAACAAGGGTGGTCTTGACGGAGAGGAATTCAAGGCTGTTGATAAGAGACACCACAAAAGATTTGCGGAGATCAGCAAAGAGTATGGATATGAGGATATGCTTTTTGTCAGCAACAACGGCGATGTTCTGATGACTGTAAAAAAGGGGGGGGATTGGGGCACAAACCTGATAAGCGGGATCTATTCAGATACCAGTCTGGCTGAATGCTTTAAAAATGCTAAAAGCGGTATAAACATAGTTGATTTTAAGGAATATCAGCCTTCAGGCATGCCAGCTGCCTTTGCCGGGGCGCCTATGATCAGGCGTGAAGAAAGAAGAGGTTTTAAGCCGGAAGAGAAGATCGGTGTATTGATAATCCGGATCCCTGCAGACCAGATCAATACGATCATGACAAGAAATAATGGTCTTGGAGATACAGGCGAGACACTTTTGATCGGAAAAGACTACTTTTTGCGTTCAAATTCGAGGTTTTTAAAGGAAAGATCTATCCTGAAAGTTAAGGCAGTGTCAGCAGCGTACGGGGAGGCCATTAAAGGTGGGTCAGGACATAACGAAGATCTGATCGACTACAGAGGGGAGTCTGTCTCGATTGCATACGGGCCGGCAGAAATAGAAGGCCTTGATTGGGTTATTGAGGCCAAAAAAGACCGCAAAGAAATTTTGATGCCCATTCAGATGTTGAGAAATCAGAGCCTGATAATTGCTCTGCTGATGGCTATAGGGGTTGTGCTGGCAGACCTTCTGTTTGTTGCAAGTGTTAGAAAACCTATAAAGAGGATAAGAGAGGCTGCCGATAAGATAGCTGATGGGGATCTTACTGTACAGGTTCCGGTTGATGCCGCGGGTAACATCGGCAGACTGGGTGTTTGTCTCAACCATATGACGCAAAACCTGATGAAATCAAGGGAAAAAATTGAAAGGTATAACCGTTTACTTGAAAAAAGGGTGGAGATAAGGACTGCGGCGTTAAAGAAAAAAACCCTGCGACTGGAACAAAACAATAATACCAAAAAAGCTCACAATGAAATAGTTACAGCGCTTAATACCGAGCTTGAGATCGAACCGCTTTTAAAAAGTATAACAGGTAAAATAGCAACTCATTCCGATTCCCAGTTAGGTATGATCTATCTATATGAAGAGGAATCAAAAAGTCTGCGCCCGGGCTCAACCTATGCCGTTGACAAAGAGCTTTTGGGAGACGGTTTCAGGCTCGGTCATGGACTAGCGGGCCAGAGCGCTTTGGAAAAAAAAGTGATACTGGTTAAAGATGTGCCGGAAAACTATTTCAAAATCTCCTCGGGCGGTATGGAGGGTGTGCCAAAAAATGTTATTTGTATACCGATCACCATTAAAAATCAACTCATAGGTGTTCTGGAGCTTGCAAGTATTCACGAGTATACGGACAGAAGTCTTGAATTTTTAAACACGGTGGCCTATCAACTCGGCATAGGTATCAATAATGCGCTTACCTATCTGAGGCTGGAGCAGACGGCTGAGGGTTTAAAAAGGAAAAATGAGCTTCTGGCAGCCCAGAACGAGGAAATCCAGGCACAGAACGAGGAGATCCAGGCACAGAACGAGGAGATCCGGGCACAGAGCGAGGAGCTGATATATCAAAAAAAGGAGATAGAGGCAAAGTCTGAACGTGTGGAGGAAGCCAGCCGGCTCAAGTCGGAATTTCTATCAAACATGTCGCATGAGCTTCGCACGCCGTTAAATTCCATGCTTGGCCTGACAAACCTCATGGGAAAAGAAATTGCCGGGCAGATTAATGAAAAGCAGAAAGAATATATCGAGATTGTTGAAAGAAACGGGAAAAATCTCCTGCGATTGATAAACGATATCCTGGACCTTGCAAAGATCGAGTCAGGCAAGGTTGATATGTCCATAAGCAAGATATGGCTTAAGAAATCCATAACGAGCGTTTCCTGCGATATCATGCCACTTATTGAGAGAAAGGGCCTTTCTCTTGACATAGATGTTGGCGATGATATTTTTGTTTATTGCGATATTAATAAGTTAAGGCAGGTTTTAGTAAATCTTATCGGGAATGCCGCCAAGTTTACCGAAAAGGGCAAAATCAGCATATCTGCCGGGTTTAAGAAGGACGAGCTTCATGACAGGGTGATCATAAAGGTCAGCGATACAGGGATAGGGATACCGGCCGATGCAATAGACCATATTTTCGAACCCTTCCGCCAGGTGGACGGTTCATTAACAAGAAAATACGATGGCACAGGCCTCGGACTCAATATCTGCTACCATCTGCTTAAGTTAATGGGCGGAAAGATAGAGGTGCAAAGTGAGGCTGGAAAGGGCTCTACCTTTATAATAATATTATTAAAAGACAGAAGAAGTAAATTAAGGTTAAAGGAAGAAGATTGGAAGAAAACGGTAAGGAAGGCTCTGGTTGTTCAGGAGACATGTAAAGAGCTTCCGGCTCCTGGCGAGAAGAGAGGCAAGATTCTGATAATAGACGATGATCCTGTCATTATAAAGGAGCTGGAAATAATTTTTAAAGAAGAAAACTATTACCTGACATCTGCCTTAACCGGTCCGGAAGGACTTTTGCTTTTAAACAAATATCTTCCAGACCTGATCCTCCTTGACCTGCGCATGCCTGGAATGGACGGTTTTAAGGTTCTTGAAGAGCTTCAAAAGAGAGAAGATTTAAAGGATCTGCCGGTAATGATCCTTACTGCTGATATTACAGAGGATAGGGAAAAAGCTCTTGGTAAAAGCGTAAAGGGGGTGATTATAAAAGGGCAGATAAACAAGAAGGCTTTTCTATCTGAGATAAATAAGATATTATATCGACCGTGCGCGGGTAAAGCAACCGGTCGTCAGGCCACGGGGGAAAAACCGGAGAGGATCGGGCCGGCAAAGGTTTTGATAGTCGAAGACAACAGCGACAACCTGGTTCTTCTCAAGGAAATCATGATGCAGGCGGATTGCAAAATCTATGTGGCAAGGAACGGGCAGGAGGCTGTAGACATGGCAGAAAAAGAGATGCCTGATCTGATTCTGATGGATATGCAAATGCCGGTCATGGACGGATTTAAAGCAACAAAGCATATAAGGGAGATGGAAAAGCTGAAAGATGTCCCGATAATCGGCCTCACAGCCAGAGCCATGAAGGGAGACAGGGAAAAGGTACTCGCGGAGGGTTGCAGCGATTACCTTTCAAAACCGGTAATGCCCGATGACCTGCTGAGGATGGTCAAAAAATGGCTGGCCTAAAATATCTGAAAACTCAAAAACAAAGGGGATAACCACTTGAGAACCCGGCAACTCGAAAACCCGACAATCCTGGTTGTTGAAGACAATAAAGATATCTCTTTTTTGATATGCGAAATATTAAGGTCCTATATAGGCTGCAGGGTAATATCGGCCGGGGACGGCGAAGAGTGTTTGAAGATAGTCAAAAAAGAGCCTCCCGACGTTATCCTGCTCGATATTTACATGCCTGGAATGGACGGCTTTGAGGTTTGCAAAATCCTTAAAGAAGACGAACAGACAAACCATATCCCGATCATCTTTCTCACCGCAACCGCCTCTGACCTGAAAAGCAAGATCAGGGGATTGGAAATAGGGGCGGATGATTATATAGTGCAGCCGGTTGACAACCTTGAGATGGTAACACGGGTTAAGAGTATGTTGAGGATAAAACAGCTCATTGACCGTGGCGGTGGAAGCGGAATTTCCGGTCCTTTATTGTCCACCAAAACAGCCCACGACCTCCGCTCGCCATTAACCAGCATTATTGGTACGGCTGATCTTATTCAAAACCCATTTTACGGAGCCCTGAATGAAAAGCAGCAGGAGTTTGCCCGGACCATATTAAAAAGCAGCCAACAGCTTCTCAAGATGATAAATGAGCTTGAGACGGCAAATGACCAACACTAATGACTAATGTGGGTAGAACCAACTATATTTATTGAAAAAAATCAAACAGGATAACAAGATAAACAAGCAATGGGTTTTAATATTTTAATCCTGAATATCCTGTTAATCCTGTCAAAAAAAATTTCTTATTTCTTTTTGCAGATTGCCATTGGATCAGCCATCAGTTTCAGGTTTTCATATCGCTCCACATACTCCTTTTCAAGACGGACGGTCAACTTTTTGGACTCTTCCGGAAATGTTTTCTGCAAAGAAGCATAACGCACTTCGCCTGACAAAAATTCCTGAAGAGTTCCATCAGGCTTTTTGGAATCAAGTATAAAGGGGTTCTCCTCTTCAGCCTTTAGCAGAGGATTAAAGCGATACAAAGGCCAGTAGCCGCAATTAACCGCCAGCTTTGCCTCTTCCTGGCTCATGCCCATACCTTTTTTAATTCCGTGATTTATGCAGGGAGAATAAGCCATAATCAGGGATGGACCGTCATATCCTTCAGCCTCTGTAAAAGCTTTAACAAGCTGCTGTTTATTAGCTCCCATTGCAACATTAGCCACATATACATAACCGTATGTCATTGCCATGCGGCCCATATCCTTTTTGCATGTCTTTTTGCCGGATGCCGCAAACTTGGCAACAGATCCGGTTGGAGTAGCCTTGGAAGACTGACCGCCTGTGTTTGAATATACTTCGGTATCAAGCACAAGGATATTTATATCTTCGCCTGTAGCCATCACATGATCAATGCCGCCAAAACTAATATCATAAGCAGAGCCGTCTCCTGCAATAATCCAGTATGACTTTTTTGTAAACAGCCCGGACATACCGGCTATTTCATCCAGAAGCGGATTGCCCTTGCAGCCGGCTAAAAGCTTTTTAAGCTGATCCCCGTACTTTCCGGATCCTCCGGCATCTTTCATGTTCTCCAGCCAGCCGGACATGGCACCCTTTATCTCCTGTGGAATATCCGTATTTAGAGCCTCCTGAATTAAACCAGCCAGCCTGCTGCGCTGCTGCAAGGCGCCCAGAAACATACCATAGGTAAATTCCGCGGGATCTTCAAAGAGGGAGTTGCCCCAGGAAGGGCCAAAACCATCCTTGTTAACACAGTAAGGAACAGCAGGAGCGCTTCCTCCCCAGATAGAGCTGCAGCCTGTTGCATTTCCAATGATCATCCTCTCCCCAAAGAGCTGTGTAAGAAGCTTTACATAAGGAGTTTCGCCACATCCTGCGCAGGCTCCTGAAAACTCAAGCAACGGCTGGCAGAACTGGCTTCCCTTGATTGTATTCCTGTTGACCAGATTATCTTTCACCGGCAGCTCAACGCTGAATTCATGGTTTGGCACCTGAACCTCTGTCTGAGTAGCAAGCGGACTCATAACCAGAGCCGGCTTCTTGGCAGGACATATGTTGGCACAGTTGCCGCAACCCATACAGTCTAAAGTATTTACCTGCATGCGGAAATGATAGCCTTCAATGCCCTTGCCCACGGCCTTTTTTGTTTCAAATCCTTCGGGAGCGCCGGCCAGCTCTTCATCCGTCAAGAGGACCGGACGTATGGCCGCATGAGGGCAGACCATTGAACACTGATTGCACTGTATGCAGTTATCTGCTATCCATTCAGGAACATTGATTGCCACCCCTCGTTTTTCATACTTTGAACCTGCCATTGGGAAAATACCATCTGTCGTAAACGCGCTGACCGGAAGTTTATCACCCTGTTGAGACAAAATGGGACGCATTACGTTTTTGACAAAATCAGGTTCTTCTTTGACTTCACGTGCTGTATCAACGGCATTGGCCCAATCTTTTGGATATTTGATTTCAACCAGATTATCAATAGCCTTATCCACCGCTTCATAGTTCATATTAATAATCTTGTCCCCTTTTTTGCCGAACATCTTTTTGATTTGATCTTTGAGATAATAGATAGCATCTTTCACAGGAATGATATCGGCAAGCTTGAAAAATACAGTCTGCATGATCATATTGATCCTGCCTCCAAGGCCTATCTCGGAAGCGATCTTTACAGCATCAATATTATAAAACTTAAGATTCTTCCGGGCAATAGTCCGGCGCATGTGAGCAGGAAGTCTGTTCTCCATATCTTTCAGAGTCCAGTCGGAATTAAGCACAAAAATTCCGCCATGCTTGATACCTTCAAGTATCGGATAGATATTTACATAATTGGCCTTATGGCAGGCAATATAATCGGCTGAATCGATCAGATAGGTAGACTTGATCGGCGTATCGCCAAAACGCAGGTGAGACATGGTGATTCCGCCCGATTTTTTGGAATCATAGGCAAAGTAAGCCTGGGCATACATGTCGGTATTGTCGCCGATAATTTTGATTGCGCTTTTATTTGCGCCCACTGTGCCATCTGCACCCAGTCCCCAGAATTTGCACTGCACGGTCCCTTCCGGAGCCACATCAAGCCCCTCTTCCACTTCCAGAGATGTATGAGTAACATCATCGGTAATACCTACCGTAAAATGATTCTTCGGGCCTGCTGAATTCATGTTGTCAAAGACCGCCTTGACCATGCCGGGATTAAACTCTTTTGACCCCATGCCATACCGGCCGTTGATGAGGGTCGGCATTTCACCCCGTTCCATATAAGCCGCGCATACATCCAGATAGAGAGGATCTCCGACCGCCCCCTTTTCCTTTGTCCTGTCAAGAACTGTGATGCGATCGGCTGTTGCGGGTATGGCGGCAAAAAGATGTTCGATTGAAAAAGGACGATACAGACGAACCTTTACCAGACCCACCCGTTCTCCTCTGGCTGTCAGGTAATTGACAACCTCTTCAATGGTTTCACAGGAAGAACCCATGGAAACGATAATTCTCTCTGCATCCGGATCGCCCACATAATCAAAGAGCCTGTATTTGCGACCGGTCAGGGCAGATACCTTTTTCATGTAATTGCCGACAATAACAGGAATCTTCCGGTAATAGGAATTAGCCGCTTCCAGCCCCTGAAAATAAATATCAGGGTTCTGGGCAGTACCCCTGAGCTCAGGCCTTTCAGGATTTACGCCTCTTGCGCGAAACGCTTTAACAGCATCCATGTTGATTAGCCCGGCCATATCATCATAGTCGATCATTTCGACTTTTTGTATTTCGTGAGAAGTCCGGAACCCGTCAAAGAAATGTATAAAAGGAATACTTGCTTCAATTGCAGACAGATGCGTCACCAGCGCCAGGTCCATGGCTTCCTGCACAGAGTTTGATGACAAAAGAGCAAAACCTGTCTGCCGGACAGCCATGACATCCTGATGATCTCCAAAAATAGAGAGAGCATGCCCTGCAATAGCCCTGGCCGTGACATGAAAAACAGCCGGCAGCAGCTCCCCTGCTATCTTATACATGTTGGGAATCATCAAAAGAAGGCCCTGCGAGGCTGTAAAGGTTGTTGTAAGAGCGCCGGAAGCAAGGCATCCGTGAACAGTGCCCGCAGCTCCGGCTTCTGACTGAAGCTCACGGACTGTCATGGTCTGTCCAAATATATTCTTACGGCCGCCGGCTGCCCATTCATCGCACAATTCCCCCATAGAAGATGAAGGGGTAATTGGATAAATGGCAGCGGCATCGCTCATAGCATATGCCACATGCGCGGCTGCTGTATTCCCATCGATTGTTTTCATTTTTTTTGCCATAGCGCCGTTCTCCTTATATTATATTCTGAATTCTACTTTTTACAAAACCGTCTTATTTGACGGCTTCGTAAAAAGTCTCGAAATCGTCATGCCGGACTTGATAAGCCTGCCCCGTACTTAATACGGGGGCATCCAGAACGTATTGAATTTACTGGATAGCGCTGATGCTTCACTTCGTGTCCGGCTTTCGCCGGAATGACGGAAAATGGTATTTTTCGACTTTTTACGAGATTGTTAACTTGAGTTATAATATGTCTTATATTAAATTAGATGTAAAGAAAAAAAACATATTTCAAACAATGAATATGATTTAGTGAAACTCCGGGTCTTAAAATGCAATGCCTTGCTCGCAATAACAAATTTTTAGACTTTCAAATAACTTAACTCAAGTTTTGCGCCCTGATTTCCAAGCAAACTCAAGGCGGTAAAAGAGCCAAATTTATTTTGGCCCGCAGTGCCGTAAAGCGGCATAACATAGCTTTTTACAAAGCCATCAAGTTTAAGTCAGAAGATTTTGAAAAAAATCATTTCCCTTGTCATCGATAATAATAAATGCCGGAAAATCCTTTACTGTAATCAACAAGATTGATTCCATGCCCAGTTCGGGATAGGCAATGGTTTCAATGTCTGTAATACACTCTTTGCCCAGCCGTGCGGCAGGCCCACCAATAGACCCAAGGTAAAAACCGCCGTATTTTTTACACGAATCTACAATCTCCATGGAACGGTTTCCCTTGGCAAGCATTATCATGGAGCCGCCGTGTTTCTGGAAAACAGGCACGTAAGGGTCCATGCGCCCGGCAGTCGTAGGGCCAAAGGAACCGGAAGGATATCCGGGCGGGGTTTTTGCCGGACCTGCATAATATATAATGTGGTCTTTAAAATAGCTCGGAAGACCTTGGCCACTGTCGAGCCGCTCTTTTAGCCTGGCATGAGCCATGTCTCTTGCCACAACAATTTTACCGTTTAGCAAAAGAGGGGTTGCTACAGGGTATTTGCTCAAAATTGTCCTGATCTCATCTATGGGCTTATTCAGGTCTATTCGCACGGCATCATATTTGTCTATTTGCGGACACGGAAGATAGTTTGCCGGATCAGGTTCAAGCCTTTCCAGAAAAATACCGTCACGCGTAATTTTTGCCTTGATGTTCCTGTCCGCGCTGCAGCTTACGCCAAGGCCTATTGGACAGGATGCTCCGTGCCGTGGAAGTCGCACCACTCTTATATCGTGGCAGAAATATTTTCCTCCGAATTGTGCGCCGATTCCGAGTTCGCGTGATATCTTAAGCAATTGCGCTTCAAGTTTCATGTCTCTGAAAGCATGCCCCAACTTATTTCCTTTTTCGGGGAGGGTATCCAGATATCCGGCTGAGGCCAGTTTAACCGTCTTTAAATTTGCTTCAGCAGAGGTTCCTCCGACAACAAAAGCAAGATGATAAGGAGGGCATGCAGCGGTTCCAAGGGATTTCATTTTATTTTCCAGAAAGCCGACCAGCTTCTCAGGTGTCAATATCGCCTTTGTTTCCTGATAAAATAAGGTTTTATTTGCAGACCCCCCTCCCTTTGCAATGAAAAGAAAATTATATTCATCCCCTTTTGCGGCATACAGTTCTATCTGGGCGGGAAGATTGCATCCTGTATTTATTTCATCAAACATGGTTAATGGAGCCAGCTGTGAATAACGCAGATTGTTTTTTGTATAGGCATTAAATATCCCCTTTGAAATAGCCTCCTTGTCAGAAAAACCGGTCCAAACCTTTTGCCCCTTTTTGCCTATAACAACAGCGGTTCCGGTATCCTGGCACAGAGGGAATACCCCTTGTGCGGAAATAACCGCATTTCTCAGCATCTCAAGGGCAACATATCTGTCGTTTCTAGAAGCTTGCGGGTCATCAACAATCATTGCTAATTGCTTGAGATGAGACGGTCTGAGCAGGTGGGATACATCTTTGAATGCCTGTTCGACAAGGAGGGTAAGCCCCTCAGGGGCGATTTTCACTATCTCAAAGTCCAGAAAGGATTTTAAGCCGATATGGTCTGTTGTTATTAAACGATAAGGGGTGAAATCATCTTTCAAGGGAAACATTTCCTGATAGGCAAATTCTACCATTGCAGATTTCTCCTAATTGCAAAGAGTGGTTTTTTTACTTTTTACGATGCCATCATAATTTAATGAATCATTGATTTCATCTAAAAACCGGCTTTTTTTGTTGAATTGACCCCTTCTATAATTTGCATGAGTCAAAAATAAAAAATGCTCGGCCCTTGTCATCGCAACATACATAAGTCTACGTTCCTCATTAAGACCCATTTCTGAATCCATGGACCTCCAGTGAGGGAAAAGCTGTTCTTCACATGCAACCACAAAGACCGCCCTGTACTCCAACCCCTTGGAAGCGTGTATAGTTGACAGAATTACCCCGCTTTTTTTGTCTTCTTCATCTTCTTTGTCCTCCTTAATCAGGGCGGCTTCTTCAAGGTATTCTACAATTGTATCTTTTTGGGAAGCTGAATAAATAAGCTGGTCAATGTTTTCCTCCCTTGACGTATAATCCATTGAACCGGCTATGGAATACTCTTTAATATAATCCAGATAGTTAACCTTTAACAATATCTCGCGGATTGCAGCATCAGGTTTCATATCCTTAATATCATCAAGCAACCTGATTAACGCGCTGAGAGAATTATATATTGCGGGAGCCAGAAGCTTTTCACCAAGAGCCTTGCGCGCAGCGTCCTGAAGGCTCATCTCGCCTGTTTTTATCTGAGCGATCTTATTGACAGCCGCGGGACCGATCCCCCGTTTGGGAATATTTACAATCCGCTCAAAGGATGCATCATCTTTTTCAAAAACCGCTGCGGTAAGATAGCAGTTTATATCCATGACCTCCTTACGTTCAAAAAACCCCTTTCCACCTAACATCCGGTACGGAATTCCAAAAGATCTGAATGCCTTCTCAAAGGAAAGAGAGCAAAATTTAGTCCTGTACAAAACAGCCATTTTACTATAAGCAAGACCCATTTCACCAAGAGATTTGATCTTTCCGGCAACCCATACAGCCTCTTTTTTTTCATCGAAAAAATCATAAATCTCAACCAATCCCCCACGCTTGTCAGAGAAGCACCTTTTTTCCATCTTGTTGTCATTGTATCCGATCAGATCATTTGCCGTCCGAACAATCTCGTCTGCGGAACGATAGTTCTGTTCCAGCCTGAAAACCTTTGCCTCTTTGTACTTTTCAGGAAACAACAGAAAATGGTCCATATTGCTTCCTCTAAATGAATAAATTGCCTGCCAGTCATCACCTACGCAGAAGAGGTTGCCGTTTCCAAGCAACAGCCCTGTAAGATCCTCCTGAAGATTATTGGTGTCCTGATATTCATCCACAAGAATAAACTGGAAAAGCTTTTGGTACTGCTTGCGCACATCTTTGTGATCTTGAAGCAGATTGCGTGTCAAAATCAAAATATTATCAAAATCAACAGCATTATTTGATTTAAGTTCCTTTTCATAAAGATTAAAAACATCGAGCAATCTGATACGGAAAGAGTGAAGCTTATGGTCAAGATATTCAAAGGGATTGCCGGAGTTTTTTGCACTGGAAATTTGAGCTAAAACAGGTTGGACATGCTTTTTCTCAAAATTCATTTTTCCTACAATAATATCCTTGATTATCTTTTGTTGATGGTATCCCGCGTAGATCTGGAGAGGAATATTATACCCAAGCAGGGAGCAATGTTTCTTTAAGATTTTAAAACATGCGGAATGAAATGTTCGAACCCACGGGAAACGTTCTGCCGGGATTTTTGTCATACGAACAAGCCGGCTCTTCATCTCGTCTGCAGCCTTATTGGTAAATGTAATCGCAAGAATACGCTCGGGATCATAGCCGCTTGACATAAGATGAGAGATTTTAGCGGTCAATGTCCGTGTTTTCCCTGAGCCTGCGCCTGCTACGACCAACGCCGGAGAACCGATATATTCAACAGCCTCTTTTTGTTGGGCCGAAAGTTGCATAATATCCTTATTAAAAAATTTATTTTGGCCCTTACCGTTTTATCCGCCTTAGAAGGGTTAAAGGCTTTGATAAATAAAAAGGGTGCGAAACTTGAGTAATGCAGTTTAACTTGATAATTATTACTTAATAAGTTAGATTGTGTCTATATAAAAATGATGATCTTGTAAAAAGTCAAAAACTGTGAACCTACAACCGTGAACGGTTACCACTTAACAAAGGATAATTATGGCTAAAGCGATCTATTGGGCAGATCATTATGCCGGCATCAAAAAAACCGGCCGGGAAGCAGTAAAATTGATCGGGTCCGGCAAAAGGGTTTTTATCGGATCATCATGCGGAGAACCGCAGCATCTGGTCAAAGAGCTCGGTGAAGCATCAGCAAACTTTACAGACCTTGAGATAGTTCGCCTTATGACCATGGGAAGCACCCCTTTAACACTGATAGCAAACAAAACAAATTGCCGGAGCATGAATATTAGATCTTTTTATCTTGGGTCTGCTGCTATTGATACTTTTGCAGGAAACATGCGATTTATTACTCCGATAAACCTTTCCGCGGTGCCCTTTCTGTTTAAGAACAGACAGCTTCCCATACATGTAGCCCTTATCCAGGTGTCTCCTCCGGATGATTTTGGATGGTTAAGCCTTGGCATTTCCGTGGATATAACACTGGCCGCAGCCATGTCCGCCGATCTTGTGATCGCCCAGGTAAACTCTAAAATGCCAAGGGTGCTTGGCCGAAGCTTTATCCATGTTAATGATGTAGATGTGGTTGTCGAATATGATGAGGATCTTCTTGCAATTGATGAGGCTAAAGAGTCCGCGTCTTCAAATCTTATCGGCAGACAAATAGCGCGACTTATTGACGATGGCTCAACAATTGACATCGGCAGAGGCGCTACGCCGCGAGCAATCCTTTCAAACCTCTCTAGTAAAAATGATCTTGGAGTCCATACTCAATATCTGACAAACGGTATAATGGACCTTGTGTCAAAAGGGGTTATTACAAACCGGAAAAAGGGGTTCAATGAGGGAAAGCTTGTGGCAAGCAGCGCGATAGGAACAGGTTATCTGTACGAGTTTTTAGATGATAATCCTGCCATAGAATTTCATCCTTCAGATTATGTAAACGACCCCGGCATTATTTCCCGCCATTACAGGATGGTTTCCTTAAACATGGCAACGGCAGTAGATCTCACCGGCCAGGTCGCCGCTGATACCCTTTCTTACGATTATTTTTCAGGTGTTTCAGGTATGCTCGACTTTATAAGAGGAACAGCTCGATCTAAAGGGGGTAAATCGATCCTTATGCTCCCATCGACATCCATAAGCGCCGATAAGAGCTGGATTGTCCCCAGGCTGAGCGACATGGCCGTAGTAGTTCCAAGGGGTGATGTTCAATGTGTTGTTACCGAGTATGGCGTTGTCAACCTGTTCGGCAAAAGCCTCCAGGAAAGGGCTATGGCCATGATCAGTATCGCTCATCCTGATTTTCGCGATGAGCTGTTTTTTGAGGCCAAACAGATGGGTCTGCTTAGCGCAAAGCGCGAGCTTAAAAAATCCATTCACGGCGTTTATCCTCTTGATCTTGAAGAAACACTTACAATCGAAGGCGAACCGGTAACCATCAGACCCGCAAAACCGGTCGATGAAAGAAGGTTGCAGGAGCACTTTTACAACCAGGAAAAAAGTGATATTATTTTAAGATTTTTCCATGAAAAGAAAATCTTTGTGCGTGAAGAGGCTGAAGGCATGTCGCAGATAGATTATATTAAAAACCTTACCATTGTCGCAATTATCGGTGAATCCGGCTTTAGAAATGTTGTTGGAGTGGGAGAATATTTGCTTGACGAAGTAAAAAACGTGGCAGAGGTAGCCTTTTCCGTAAACAGGAGCTACCAGGGGAAAGGGATTGGCAGAATCCTGATGCGAAAACTTTCCGAAGCTGCGCGTGAAAACGGAATTGCCGGTTTTACAGCCTATACTTCGCCGCAAAACCAGGCAATGATCAGGCTGTTTAAAAGCGTGCCTTACAAAACCACGACTATTTTTGATGGCGATGTTCTTTCACTTAACTGCAGATTCGATGAATTAAAATAGCGCACCTTCGGTGCGGACATAAGTGCCTAAAGTATATTAAAGTGAGCTAAAGTGCCTAAAGTTAAGGACTGCACCTTCAGTGCTGCTGATTTTAAAGTTATGAGTGTCTAAAGTAGTGGAGTGACAACATCCTGTAGCTCCTGCAGGAGTAGTTGGCCGGCAAGTGGGTTATCAATTAGCACGCCGAAGGCGTACCACAACTTTAGGCATTTTAGACACTTTAGCTCACTTTAGGCACTTTCCTGTTCAGCGATATATTTGTCTTATAGTGCTGAATTCATTAGGCAAAAAATGGGATTTCCTATACTATTAAAATAGGGGAGTAAAATGGAGCAGGACATGATCAGGCACACAATTTTATTTTTGCCTCACAACAAGAGGATAACCGTAAGGGATGGAGAAAATATTATCCGTGCCGCCATGGAGGCAGGGGTGCATATTAATGCCTCGTGCGGAGGGGAAGGTGTGTGCGGCAAGTGCCGTGTTATTATCGAGCAGGGGGATGTTGATGGAGGAATAACGGAAAAGTTAAGCCAAGAAGAATGCGCGGCCGGATACCGGCAGGCATGTTTGAGTAATGTAAAAAGCGACATGGTTGTACGTATACCTGTAGAATCGGATGTTGATGCAAGCATGCTTAACATGCAAAGCACTCCCAGACAAGCCGCCCGTATCAAGGAAATGGATTTTAAGCAGTTAAAGCAAAACAGCTGTTTCCTGCCCCCTGTTGAAAAAATATATATTAAACTACCTGAGCCTTCTGTAAAAGACAACCTGTCTGACGTTGCAAGACTTGTTAATTACCTGAAACTGAATTTCAACGAGCGTCGTCTTGTCATTAATCTGCCGGTTATACGTAAGATCCCGGAGGTTTTCAGAAAAAATAATTTTAAAATAACCGTTACTCTTGCCCGCCCGGTCCAAGCCGGAAGAAAGACTCATATCGTCGATGTCCAGCCCGGTGATACGAGCGGGGAAAGCTATGGAGTTGCCATGGATATAGGCACAACAACCATCTATGTCCGGCTGATAGATCTAAATACAGGCAAAATCATGGCTGATTACGGTGATTTTAACAAACAGATAGGTTTTGGAGAAGATGTAATCACCAGGCTTATATATGCGGAAAAACCAGGAGGGCTTGAAAAGCTTTATGAAGTTAGTTTGGAAACCATCAACAATATTCTGCGCAAGATAATTAATGATACCGCAATTGACCCTGAACAAATTGTATTAGTTACATTGGCGGGCAACACAACTATGACCCAGCTTATGCTGAAGGTTGACCCAAAATACATCAGGCGTTCGCCGTATGTGCCGACTTCAGCGTTGTATCCGCCGATCAAGGCGATTGAGTTGGGCATGGCATTAGGTGAGCATGTTACCACATTGATATATCCTGAGATATCAAGCTATGTGGGAGGCGATATTGTCGCCGGTATAATGGCATCAGGAATGTATCGCTCTGAAAAGCTTACCCTGTATATGGATATCGGCACAAATGCTGAAATTGTAATCGGCAACAGAGAGTGGCTTGCATGTGCGGCATGTTCTGCAGGCCCGGCTTTTGAAGGGGGCGGCATAAAATTTGGAATGCGCGCCACAAAAGGAGCGATAGAAGATTTTTCCATAGACCCCCTCACGCTTGAGCCGATGAATATAACCATAGGAAATGTCCGGCCAAAAGGAATATGCGGCAGCGGCCTTATCAATATTGCAGCTGAAATGTTTGAGCAGGGAGTTGTTGATAACCTTGGCAAGTTTGATCGCAGTCTTGATACAGATCGTATAAGACAGAATAACGGCATATATGAGTATGTACTCGCAAAGGCGGATGTTACACACATAGACAGGGACATTGTCATTACCGAACCGGATATCGATAATCTTATCAGAGCAAAGGGCGCAATGTTCAGCGGATGCATGACTCTTCTCGGAGAGGTCGGGCTCAGTATTGACGATATTGACCGTATTATTCTGGCAGGCGGGTTTGGAAGTTATGTGGACCTGGAAAAGGCAATGACAATTGGTCTGCTGCCTGAAACAGATCCTGATAAGGTTGTTTTTATCGGCAATGGATCACTTACCGGCGCAACAATGATCTGTCTGGCAAACCATATAAGGAAAGATGTGGTAGAGGTAACCAGAAAGATTACAAACTTTGAACTATCGGAAACAGCATCATATATGAATAATTATATGGCCTCCCTGTTTTTGCCGCATACAGACATGAATAAATTTCCAAGACTCAAAGCCCGCATTGAAGCCCGGAAGGAATTGAGGAATTGAAATCAAAAGCCCTTGAAATAAACCTGGAATGCTATCGTGTTGATGTTGCCATAGAGGACAAATATTCAATCCTTCAGGAGATAATGTCCAAGTACTATGGAGTTATGGACGGTTTAAATACCTTTTTGAAGGAGCTTTCCCACCCTTATAAAAACTGGGAATTTATTGTCAGGGAAGCAAGAAATTATTCCCTGAATTATTTTCATCTTCTTAAAAACCATCCTAAAGGTCCTGATGCAGCAACTCTTTTAGTAAATATCTTTAACCATGCTATTATATCTGAAAACAATATTAAGATCAAAGCCGATGCCGTAGACAATCTTCTTCTTTTCCTGCAAAAAATCATAAAAGATTCCGGTCCGGATATCAAAAGGTTCATGCCTGTAATCGATAGCTCCTTTGACAGCATCAGGAATTATAAAAAAGATGGTTTCTTTCTGTTTGTTAAAAGCTTCTATCAGATAAAAAGACTGGCCAAAGCAATTCTAAATCATACGCATGATCTCACAAATGTAGATTACCGGGCAATCAACCTGGTTTTGTTAAAATATTTCAAGCATACATATTCTTACTGGCTAAGCGAGGAGGATCCGTTTGACTGGTTTAAAAACGAGGCTGGTGATATTGACGACAAAGAACCGTTTGATGAAATTTTTAAATATATATCTCATAAGCAAATTAACAAATGGCAGTCAATTACAGGCAAAATCGCCCTGCAAAATGGTATTGACTCTAAAAAAATTTTACAAAACCTGTTAGAACTGCCGGCATACAGTCAGATTGTTGAAATATACAAGGAGATCCCACAAAGACTGGTTGAAGCAGGAGCGAAAACCGGCAAAGGCAACCTGTGGAAACTTATATTTCTTTTCCACACAATGAAGACACCCGGACTTTCAATCATTTACGAAGAAGCTTTAAGAGATATCAACAGAACCCTTTCCCAGCTTATAGAGCATGAAAAAGGCGGGAATATCCACAAACTGATAGAGAAAACCTTTTCCATATTAAGAGGGCTGGCCGATAAATTTCCTGCCACTGTTTTAAACTGCGTCCTTAATATGGGTAAGGGAGTATATAAAACAGATCAAATCGACCTTGTGAATTTTTTTATTGATCACCTGGTTGCCATTGGTTTTCAGTCACCAATGATAAAAGGGGTCGGAAGCGACTGGCAGATACAGGTCAACAGCTCACACATGCAAAATATAAGGACCTGGCTGGAGCTTATCGAGCTTAACCCCAAATGGTCAACAAGGCTTATTTCCCACCTGACGATTCATCTGTCTCTATGCGGTGTTTTTATCAAGGATACCGACCTGTTTCCCCGCGATATTACACGATTTTTAAACAGCGATATCAGATCTGTATATAATCTTGCAAAACAGCTCGCAAGGCTCTTTCCTGTATATTTTAATGATATAGGCGCTGAAGGAATGCTAAGGGATATATCAACACAGCTCGATGAATTAACACACCAAAAGGATGTTCTTATACATTTTCTGCGAAAACAGAGCCATGTTGAAAGCAGCAGCAGGATGATCGGCTTTATGGAAGCGGTTATTAATTTCTGGCAAACCAAAAACAGGGAGATTCTAAAGCCTTTTATCCCACCCGGTATTTTTGATCAAATCCATACCCGAGGCCCTTATATTGATGGCGTTCACAGGGTAATGTTACACCTTAAAGCAAAGAAGCTATATTTACCGGACGACCTCATTGCTTTAAATGAAAAAGAACTGCAAAGCCATGCAGCAGATATTTCAAAGGTGTCTGAAAAAGATATTAAGCGGGTGAAAATGACCATATCCTTTTACAAACTTTTACATCAAAAATACGACCTCATATTCAGCTTAAAATCAGACAGCGAAATCGACCATTATCTTTCACGATTTAAAATCGATGCATTTCCGGATATAGACGCGCTTAAAAAGGCTCTTATTGAACCTGATTTAAAGAAAAAGCTTTGCATGCTGCTTGATTATCTTGATCTGCTCAAAAAAATCATAATTTCTTCAAAATCGTATGAGATTAGGGAAGATATTTATAAGAAAAGACATTTTGCTGTTGATATACCGTCTATATACGGGTTTTACCACGAAAGAAAATTTGATGCGCTTGGGCTTACCTTTCGGATAGAATCGATAGTCAATGCATTGTTTGAGGAATTTATTGAAAGCATTGATCTCAGCATTATCACCAGAGCCACTTTTTATCAGATTTACGACCGGTTACTATTGTTTAACAGGGCGTTGCAGTTAAATGGAATCTCATCAATCGAAATGGAGCGTCAACTTGATCTTTTAGCCCATCTGCTCGAAGTAAGGGGTTTTACCTTTACCCAGTATGTTGATATATTCAAGGGGGTTACGCTCGCTGTAAAAAATATAATTAATGATTATTTTCATAATATCCACGAACAGAATCTGACCGTAATACTGGCTCAAACCCCTATTGACCGTATTTCAGAGAAATATCTTCCCAAAGAGGGAGTGATTAACTCTGAAGAGATAGCGCAAAGGGTGTCGGAAATCTTTTTCCGCGACAGGCTGGCGCTGTCATTAGGGCTTCAGCAGCTTGACCTGTTTTTAGGTCGAATACTGAACACACTTTTTCACCAGTCAGACAAACTGCCTAAAGATAAGCTCCACCAGCTTCTCAACTATGATCCTCAACGGGCTTTAAGCCCTTTTGTGCCGGTAAATAAAAAGGTTTTTGGCTTGATATATTTAGGCAACAAAGGGTTTAACATAATTAAGCTGATAAATTACGGTTTGCCGGTGCCTCCGGGTTTTATTATAACCACGGAGGTGTTTCGTTCAAGAGAGGTGATCGACAATTTTCCTCCGGCACGGGAGTATTTCAAAAAACAGCTTTACAGCCAGATATGCGACCTGGAAAAGGTTACGGAAAAAAAGTTTGGAGACCCGAAAAACCCTTTGCTCATTTCTGTTAGAAGCGGAGGGGCTGTTTCACAACCCGGAATGATGTATAGCTTCCTTAATGTCGGATTAAATGAGGAGATTGCAGCCGGAATTGCCATGCAAACCAACAACAGCTGGTTTGCATGGGATAATTATCGCAGGTTTCTCCAGTGTTATGGTATGTCATATAATCTTGAGAGGAATGATTTTGACGCAATTATTAATGAGTTCAAGCAACGCCTGAGTATCCCTTATAAAAGAGGGTTCCCCGGCCAAGAGATGAGAAAAGTGGCTCTGGCTTATAAGGATATGATAAGGGATGCCGGGATTAACATTATAGAAGATCCGTTCGAACAACTGTATATGGCAATAAAAAGCGTCCTCGGATCCTGGGAAGAATCAAAAGCCAAAGCTTACCGTAAAATTATGGGCATATCAGATGACTGGGGCACGGCCGTTACTGTTCAGAAAATGGTTTTCGGCAATCTTGGCCGACAGTCGGGTTCAGGAGTCTTTTTTACCCATAATCCGAGATGGTCCGGGGATATCTTAAGGTTGTGGGGCGATTTTACGCTCGGAAATCAGGGTGAAGATGTGGTTTCAGGGCTTGTCAATACCATGCCGATTTCAATCAATCAGCAGGATATTGAAATGAGACAGACCGACATAACCCTTGAATCACATTTTCCGCTTATTTTCAAAGCATTGAAAGATTGGTCAAGTGAATTAGTCTATAAAAAAGGTTGGAGCCCTCAGGAAATCGAATTTACATTTGAAAGCCCTTCAATAAAGGATCTCTATCTGCTCCAGGCCAGAGATATGACCATGAGAGAGAGGAAAAAGGTTTTAACCTTTTATCCAGAGAAAATATCGGAAGACAAATATTTAGGGCACGGTATCGGAGTCAGCGGCGGGGCAATGAGCGGCCGGGTGGTTTTCAGCCTGGATGAAATAGATAAATGGAGAAAACTGGAGCCGGAAACATCTTTAATCCTTCTCAGAGCAGATACTGTTCCAGATGATATTCAGGAGATATATGCCTCCGACGGCCTGCTTACCGCGCGTGGAGGGTTAACATCCCACGCCGCTGTAGTGGCTCACCGGCTTGGCAAAACATGTGTGGTTGGATGCGTGGATCTTATCTGTAATGAGAAGAAAAAAAACTGCTTGTTTAACAAGATATCATTAACAGCCGGTGATTATATAAGCATTGACGGCCGTGAAGGCTCTGTTTATCATGATCTTATTGATATCAAAGAAGGTTAGATGAATTCGTAAAAAGCCGAATTCATCGGGTGTTAAGTGTTAAGATAAGACATTTAACTTTAATATCAAATACTTAACACGTCTTGTAAAAAGTGATGTTTTGACTTTTTACGAATTCGTCAAAGTTAAGGGATAGACAATCAAGGAGGGATGAATGTACGAGGACAAAGGGTTAAAGCTTGGGATAAACGGCTTTGGCAGAATTGGAAAGCTTACCTTATGGCATAATATCGGGCGAAAATATTTTAATGAAATTGTGGTAAATGTTGGTCGCAAGGTCGGCACATCCCTTGAGGATATTGCGCATTATGTGGAAAGAGATTCAACTTACGGCTTATTTCATGTCTACTTGTACGGTTATAAGGCCAAACCTTTTATTGAAAATCTGGATGAAAAAAGCGGCTTGATGATAATCGATGGGATAAAGGTAAAGTTTTTAAGAACCGCAAGAAATCCGGGCGAAATAAACTGGAGAGAGCACGGAGTAAAGCTGGTGGTAGATACTACCGGACAATTTATTGATCCGACTCTTCCGCCGGAACATCCCAAAGGGTCGGTGCGCGGACATATCGAATCAGGGGCAGAAAGGGTGATAGTCTCCGCCCCCTTTAACATCGAGGATAAAGGGCTTGCCATGCCCGAGGATGCAGTGACAACCGTAATGGGTATAAATGATGATGATTATGATCCAAGGCGCCATAAGATTGTATCAAATGCATCCTGTACTACTACATGCCTTGCCCATATGATAAAACCTCTTCTCAATTATTTCGGCGCCAACAAGATACTCTCAGCCTCAATGGCTAGTGTACACGCGGCCACCGGTTCACAGCAGGTCCTTGACAGGCTGCCGAAAACAGGATCAATTGATCTGAGAAAAAACAGAAGCGTAATGAATAACATTATCCTTACCACAACCGGCGCCGTCAATACACTCAGGCTTGTTATGCCTGAAATGGAGCAGATAGGATTAATTGCGGAGTCGGTTAGAATACCCACCAATACAGGCTCCCTTATCATTCTTGTTCTTAATCTCCATGAGGAATTGTCCGGCAAATCGATAAGGAGGGAATTAATCAACAATATATACAGGCAGGCTGCATCAGATGATCCAAGGGGATATCTCTATTATACGGATAAGCAGAATGTTTCCGGGGATATAATCGGCATGCCCCTGGTTGCGACCGTTATTGAGGGCCATGAAACACATACCCGCACGGCAAATGTGACAATAGATCTAAAAAATGCGCCGGAACTGGAAAAAGATATCATATCTTCGCTAAAAAACACGGTCGTCAAAATACCGGTAACTCAGGCTGTTATATATGGATGGTATGATAATGAAATGGCCAGCTATGTTAATCTGCTGGGGGACAGGATAGTTTCAATAGCTGAGAACATGTAATCAGCTCAGAACCCCCTTAAAACTACGTCTGTGTATGGGACAGGGGCCGAATTTCCTGATGGCCTCTTTATGAGCCTTGGTTGGATACCCTTTGTGCCTGGCGAATTCAAACTCCGGATAATAATTGTGATATATCACCATAAGCTGATCTCGGGTTACCTTGGCAATAATTGAGGCAGCGGCAATAGAGATGCTCAGAGAATCACCTCTGATAACCGGCTCCTGTGGCAGGTTTGAAGATATTCGGAATTTGCCGTCAATAAGAAGATAATCCGGTTGGGGGTTAAGATTGTCAACAGACATTGCCATCGACATGAGTGATGCCTTAAGTATATTGATACGATCTATTTCTATCGAGTCAACTATTCCTATACCTATGGATATTGCATGCTCATAAATCTTTTCATATAGATAGGCTCTTTTCCCCGGCGTTAATTTTTTTGAATCTTTTATACCTGAAACCTGAAAAGAGGAGGGCAGTATAACTGCTGCGGAAACAACAGGCCCTGCCAGGGGGCCGCGGCCGGCTTCATCAATACCCGCGACTGTTGCAAACCCCTTTTCAATACTTTTTTTTTCAAAAAACCACTGGTCCGGTTTCATGGAGTCCATATAAGGCTATTGGTTGAAACGCCGTTCCTTTATTCTGGAGGCCTTTCCTCTTAGTTTACGCAGATAATAGATCTTTGCACGCCTCACACGGCCTTTGGAAACAACCTCGATCTTATCGATAAGCGGTGAATGGAAAGGGAAGATACGCTCAACGCCTATACCGTACGAAACCTTGCGTACCGTAAATGTAGCGTTACTTCTGCCTTTGCGTTTGCTTATCACAACCCCCTGAAAAGCCTGAATGCGCTCTTTGTCGCCCTCCTTTATCTTGACATATACCTTAACAGTATCTCCTGGAGCAAAAGCAGGCAAATCAAACCGCATC
The DNA here is from genome assembly GCA_035529315.1 of Anaerolineae bacterium. NCBI lineage: Bacteria > Bacillati > Chloroflexota > Anaerolineae > Anaerolineae bacterium. The sequence goes on along the minus strand of DATKWZ010000034.1, from coordinate 119,717 downwards.
ATTTCTCTTTCTATCTGTTCTATTGTTTGCATAATAATATCCTTCCGTAATTATAATCTGTTTGGATTTTTGTATATAGCCGGTTCTTTCTTTACGATTTTTTTAATTATCTCCCATAAGTCTATCAAGTATAATGGATGCCGCGGACCGAACCGAAAGGTGATTGTAGCCGGTATTACCCTTAATCGGTTCAAGTATGTAGTCGGCGCCGGCAATAAAATCTTCCGACAGCCCCCATGCTGTGCCAAAAACCAACAGATAGGGCTTGCCGCTTTTAAGCATTTCACGAAACTTTCCAAAATTTATGCTGCGATGACTATCCCTGGCGCAAGTAGCAACGATTTTTGGCGCCCCTTCACCATTGCTGCAAATATGGTCTATGACATCATCCAATGAGTCTTTTATACAGATCAGTTCAAGGGCTTTCCCCCTTTGGGGATTATATATTGAGCCGTATCCGCTTAGCCAGTGTGAAACTATCTTCTCAACAAGCCCCTTCTGATCCGATAGAGGGGTTATAATATATAATGATTGCACACCGTATGTTTTTGCCGCTCTTGACATATCGTGCAGATCAAGGTTTGTCACGGCAGAAACTATTGTGCTGCCATTCTTATTTACTACCGGATAATGCGTCAGGGCTACGTAAAGATTTGGCATGTATGATTTTTTCAATATCTCGGCGCCATTTTTCTAAAATTTCAACCTCATTTTTGCTTACAGGCCTTTTCTCCAAAAGGTCTTTTCTTTTCAGGAAGGTGCGTATCAAAGATGCTTCAAGCCTCCATTTTTCAATTTCCATGTGATTACCCGACAGCAACACTTCCGGGACTTCAGACCCTTCAAAGGTTCTCGGTCTTGTATATTGCGCATATTCCAGGAGACCGTTTGAAAATGAATCATTTTCCGCTGAATCTTTGCCGCCAAGCATGCCCGGGATTAATCTTGCCGTCGCATCAATAACAACCATGGCTGCCGGCTCTCCGCCCGTGAGCACATAATCACCGATTGAAATTTCATAATCTATGAAATCGTGACAAATCCGTTCATCAATCCCCTCGTAGCGACCGCATACAAGGATAAGCCCTTCAAACGATGCAAGTTCACAAGCAATATTTTGATTAAAAACACGCCCCTGAGGAGTCAACAGTATGGTTTTCGCCGATGGAGCTTTCTTTCTGGCAGCCCGGATAGCTCCTGCCAGGGGCTCAGGCTTCATAACCATTCCGCAACCGCCGCCATAAGGCCTGTCATCAGTAACCCTGTGTTTGCCTTCTGCAAAATCCCTGATATTTATAGTTGAAACACTAATCTTCTTTTGTTCTATCCCCCTTCTAATAATCCCATAACTCCGAAACGAATCAAACATTTCCGGGAAAATAGTAAGAGCAATAAAATTAATCACTTGTCAAAGATCTCGTTACAAACCTTCAGGCAGGTCAACCCGCATGATTTTCTGTTTAAGATCGATTTCCTTAACCACGGATTCGATACCTGGAATAAGTATTTCATCATCATTGTTTTTTACGACATAGACATCATTGCTTCCTGTAGGAATTATCGATTCAACGCGGCCGATAAATTTTTCATCGATTGTATAAACAGAAAGCCCTATAATATCAATCCAGTAATATGACTCGCCTTTAAGTTTCGGAAGCTTTGCTTTTTCAATAAAAAGATCGGACCCGACAAGGGTTTCAGGCATATCACAGTCATCCACCCCTTTAAGAGATAAAAGAATAGTTCGTGTATGGGGCTTAACCCACTGTATTACATAGGTTTTGTCCCGGCTTTTACCATCTCTTACGAGAATTAAACCGCCTGGCTTAAAAGCGGATAAAGACTCAGCATAGGAAAAGACCTTGAGGGTTCCCTTAAGGCCATGAAGGCCAACGATCTTTCCAATAAGAAGCAGGTCGGTTTCTTCCACGGTTTTATTCTATGATTTCAAGGACCGTGCGTTTTTTTATCTTTGCGGAAGCAGCGCTTAATATAGTACGCATTGCCCGTGCGGTACGGCCTTGCTTACCGATAACTTTGCCTAAATCCTCTTTAGCTACTTTAAGTTCCAAAACCGAGGTCTGGTTACCCTCTACCTCTGAAACCTCTACCTGATCCGAATTCTCAACCAGCGCTTGTGCAATGTATTTTATCAGATCTTTCATAGCTCCGTCTCCTTATTTGCAAAAAAAAATCTTATTTTTTAAAAAGATTTTTCACCGTGTCTGTAAGAATAGCTCCGTGATCTATCCAGTACTTTACACGCTCACCCTTGAATGAAACCTCAACAGGATCAAGCAATGGATTATACGTGCCGACGGTTTCCAGGAACTTGCCATCCCTTGGACTTTTACTGTCAGCTACAACGATTCGATAAATTGGTCTTTTTTTTGCGCCAAACCTGGCCAGCCTGATTTTAACCGACATCTCTTTTCTCCTTTAAATCGGCAACATGCCACGGCTTATACCGCGCATACCGCCTTTGCTGTATTTTTTAATCATTTTCATAATCTGGGTATAATTTTTAAGCAGCCTGTTTATATCCTGAACAGTTGTTCCGCTGCCTTTAGCGATTCTTTTTCGTCGCTGCCCATTTATTATTGTATGTTGACACCGTTCCTGAAGCGTCATTGAATTAATGATAGCTTCGGCTCTGACAAACTCCTTTTCATCTAACTTAAGATTTTTGAGCTGTTTGCTGTTGCCACCCGGCATCATTTTTAAAAGATCGTCAAGTGAGCCCATCTTGCGTATTTGAACCATCTGATCACAAAAGTCATCTAATGTAAATTGGCTTTTTCTAAGCTTCTTTTCAAGCTCAACCGCCTTTTCATGATCAATCATTGACTGGGCTTTTTCAATAATTGTAAGGACATCGCCCATGCCCAGTATTTTTGAGGACACCCTGTCCGGATGAAAGGTTTCCAGGTCGCTGAGCTTTTCACCAACCCCTATGAATTTTATGGGTTTGCCTGTTATTAACTTGATGGAAATAGCTGCTCCGCCACGGGCATCACCATCCATCTTGGTAAGAATAACGCCGCTGACATCAAGAGCCTGATCAAATGATTTTGCGATATTAACAGCATCCTGTCCTGTCATTGCATCAGCTACAAGGAGTATGTCCGATGGCTGAACAGCCTCCTTTATATGTAAAAGCTCTGCCATCAACTTGTCATCAATATGCAGGCGTCCCGCAGTATCTATCAGCAGAGTGTCATACCCTTCCTTATGTGCTGCTGCCCTGGCCTCCCTGCAAACTTGAACAGGATCCATTTCCACGCTTGACGGGAATACAGGGATAGCGAGTTGCTCTCCTATTTTTCTTAGCTGATCAATAGCTGCCGGGCGATAAACATCTGCCGGAACCAGATACGGTTTTCTCCCTCTTTTCCTTAATAAAACAGACAACTTGCCTGCTGTAGTTGTTTTGCCGGAACCCTGCAGGCCCACCAGCATAATAGACACCGGATGCGAACCAGACAGGCGCAAGTCCTCATAACTGGAACCCATAAGCTGTGTCAGCTCATCATTAACTATTTTTACAACCTGCTGGCCGGGTGTCAGACTTGCCATGACCTCCTGACCGATGGCTCGATCCTTTATGTCTGCAATCAGTTTTTTTACGACTTTATAGTGAACATCGGCCTCAAGAAGGGCTATACGGATCTCTTTCAAGCCCTCTTCAATATTTTTTTCCGTTAATTTGCCGTGTCCTTTTAGCTTTTTAAATACAAATGTAAGCTTGTCGGTTAAATTATCAAACATAAATATATCCAAAGAATGATTATTAGTAAACTTTCAATTTAATGGGATGATTATATTATGTCAAGGAAAAAGGCTCATATTTAACCGCCACAGGGGTCTTTTCATTCAGCCGCTAATTACAGAATCAAGTCGCTGTCTATAATAGAGCCTGCCTTTATTGTTGCCGGAGATTTGCCGCTGTTTGTTATTACAACCCTTCCTTTTATTGTTATGTTTTTTTCAAAAAAAATATCCCCTTTTACTGTAAGAGATTCACAATCAATTAAGGATGGTATCCCATCAATAAGAAATCTTTCATTCAACTTATCTCTTGTCCCATAATATCCTGGATCAAGATTTATCCTGATTAAATCCGATTTCATATTTGGGTTTAGAATCAACGTTTGATCTTCTGAAAAAATAAAGCGATCCGACCGGACCGCAAGCAGATCATTGCAGCTTTTGACAGGAAAAAAACGTGATCTTGGCACCTTAATCACCGGTGTGTCTTCAAAAAGGGATATAGCGGCTCCCATTGCGGTTTCGACATGGTATACTTTTGGGCTGGATTCATCCCTTGGATCAAGTGTCTTTGGGTTCAGTATCATTGGAAGACGGATTATCCCATATTCTTCAATAACCTCCTTTAATACCGGCAGGTTGATCCAGATATTGTTTGTGTTGAAATACCTGTACCTGCTTATATCTCTAAAGGCATCCGATCCATTTCCCGGACACTGGGCTGCTTCACGCAAAATCAAATTGCCGTTTTTATGCCTGGCAATATGTCCTCCCTTTAAATCATCCGGCGTTCTTTCGGCTACCTCCATCATAAAGGGAAACCTGTTTTCGGAAAAGTAACCAAGAAGGGAAGCATCCATTGTAGCGCCCAGGTTATCCGAATTGGCGATAAAAGCATATCTTATTTCTCTGTCAAGCAGATATTGCAATGTCCCTGATGTATAAAGTGCTGTATAGACATCGCCGTGGCCGGGTGGATTCCACTCCATGTCCGGATTTTGCGGCCATGTCGCAGGGCCAAGCCCGTCACAAAGTATCTTGGGAAATTTGTTCTGAATAAATATTATGGGAAAGCTGGACAGGTTTATTCGCGATAGAGCAGAAAGGGTATCCTGATGTGTGCTAAAGCTATTCATTAAGGACAGCATGACATTGTTTATTTCAGCCTGCCTTAATATTATCTCAAGAAAGCTTTTTCCATCTTTTACTCTGATAATCGATTTTGGCTTTTCAAGGCCCATAGTAGTGCCAAGTCCGCCATTTAATATTATCATCACGGTATTTTTTAAGACTTTTGTCCCTGCATCGGCATATTGGCCGATATTATCCGCACTTTTGATTTCGTCCGCATTTAGAGGCCTTATGTCTTTATCAAACACAAGACCTGTTCCGCCGGCAACTACCTTTTGATAATAATAAGCAAATGTATCAATAACAGCCGGCGGCAGCTCCTCTTTTTTCATTTTCATAATAAAGGATTGCAGGTGGTTCGACGTTATAGCTTGTTTCATAATAAACTCCCTGGTGAAATCTAAACCTCTTCAATCCATCCCATGGTGTCTTCTGTTCTGCCATACTGGATATCGGTTATTGCCTGATAGAATCTCTTTGCCATAGGCCCGACTTTGCCGCCGCCTATATTTATAACTCTGTCGCCGTATTTCATTTCACCAACAGGCGAAATAACTGCGGCTGTTCCTGACCCGAAAATTTCCTGCAGTTTTCCTGAGTCGTGCGCATCTATCAGATCATCTATGCTGATCTGCCGTTCACTGACCTTTATATTCCATTTTTTTGCCATAATTATTACAGAATCTCTGGTAATGCCGGGCAGAATGCTTCCGTTTAACATGGGAGTCACCAACTCATCATCTATGACAAAAAATATATTCATAGACCCGACCTCCTCAATGTACTTCTGGTGAACGCCATCAAGCCACAGCACCTGTGTATAACCGTTTTTGTGGGCTTCTTCTCCTGCATATAGACTTGCCGCATAATTTCCGGCTGCCTTGGCCTCGCCTATTCCGCCGCGTACAGCCCTGACATGATTCTTTGTCACCCAGATTTTAACCGGATTAAAGCCTTCTGGATAATATGCGCCAACCGGAGAAAGGATAATAAAGAAACGGTATGTATATGAAGCGCGCACACCCAGAAAAGGGTCTGTTGCAATAACAGTCGGCCTTATGTACAGGGAGGTTTCCGGCGCACCCGGGATCCAGTCTTTTTCCAGCGCAATTAACTGTTTCATGGCATCAAAGACAAAGCCCTCGTCAAATTCAGGGATACAAAGCATTTGGCAGGATCGGCTCAGCCGCTTGAAATTATCTTTTGGCCTGAAAAACCGGACAGCACCCGAATCGGTTTTATAAGCTTTTAACCCTTCAAATACCGCCTGTCCATAGTGGAGCACCATGGTTGCAGGGTCCATTTCAATAGGGGTATATGGTTCAATTCGTGGATTATGCCATCCATTGTCAGGATTATAATCCATGTTAAACATATGGTCGGTAAATATAGTCCCAAAACCGAGATTTGAATTATCAGGTTTGGGTTTAAGTGAGTCTGATCTTGTAATTGTCAGTTGCATTTAATCTCCTTGGGCTATTTCCAGAGCATAAGTCCTGTATCGTTATCATAGGTTCTTTCCATTGGTTTGCCTGTTAATTCCTGCAGGTTTATTTCTCCGGCATAAATAATAGTTTCAGAAAAAAGATGCCCTCCAGTTGTTTTCCCCTGTTCATCAGCAAGCAGAATATGAGCATGGATAAACGGTTTGTTGTCCTTTAACGAAACATTACCTGTACAGCTTACAATTTCAAATGGCGCTTCCTCTTTAACGGTTACATAAACCTGTTGCTTTTGATCGTAAGTGCCTATAGTGGCGGAAGAAACAGCGCCGATAACTGAAAATGTCGCCATCCGGATCAAAGCATCCTCACAGAACTCCTCGACAGAAAGAATCAAATCTCTGCCATGAGGAAGACAGCCTGCGAAAATACGTCCACGCTGAAATTCAAAACAGGATAGTTTCTTCATCACAATATCCTGACCCGGATATGCCGGAATATAAAAAAGGATTTGATAAATTCTTTTGCTTGTTTTTATTTTCTAAAAGTAAAACAAGCTTACGCTTAAATCAAGATTTAATTCCCACAATTGTCGGCAAAAAACAGTGGGTGTTTTGCTAAATAATTATCAAGCAATTGACATTGAATATTTTATTGAGATATAAGAAAAAAATTATTTAAAAAAGAAAGGGAAGAAAAAAACTATGGACATACCTAATACAATGGCCGGTATAGATCCTGTCAAACTTACTCTTGACAGCAAATTTAAGTTCAAATGTCATAAAAAGGTAAAATGTTTCACCAAATGTTGCGGGGATATTAATATTATACTGACACCCTATGACATTATCAGGCTAAAGAATCGTCTGCAGCTTTCATCAGAAGAGTTTTTAGCCATTTATACAGAGCCGCAGCTTTTAGAAAAAACAGATCTGCCTATAATTACCTTAAAGCTTTTAGATGATGAAACATCCGAGTCTGATAAAAGGAAATGCCCTTTTGTCAGAGAGAATGGATGTATCATTTATGAAGACAGGCCCACTACATGCCGCTATTATCCGCTTGGTGTCGCTTCACTCAGCCATAAAGAAGGGGCGGATGATACAGGATTCTATTTTTTTGTTCAAGAGCCTCATTGCCTTGGTTTTGAAGAGGATAGGGAATGGACCGTTCGTGAATGGCGCAAGGATCAGGGGGTTGATATTCATGACAAAATAAACGGCGATTGGACCGATCTGATCGTCAGAAAGAGATCCTTTCCAAAAAATGTAATGTTAACGGAACAGAGCAAGAAGATGTTTTTTTTAGTAAGTTATAACACTGATAAATTTAAAAAATTCATCTTTGAGAGTTCATTCCTGGATCGATATAAAATTGATAGCGAAACTGTGGAAAAGATAAAAGAGGATGAAATCGCCCGGCTGGAATTTGGGATTAAATGGTTAAAATCGCTTCTTTTTAAGGAAGCAAGCAAAGATCATTTTGAAATGAATGAAAACGCCGGGGTTGCAAGAAAAACTTCATGACCTAATAGTAATAGTTTTTTTATTTCTCTGTGGTCTCTGTGCTCTCCGTTGTGTAATATGCTTTTATATTTTCGCTTTTTGCTTATGAAAATCCGTGGCCTGTTCAAAATTATAAGCAGCCGTTAAAATCTTTTTTTCTTCAAAATGTCTGCCCATTAAATGAAGCCCGATCGGAAGGCCTGTGGATGAAAAACCGCATGGGACCGATATCCCTGGTATTCCGGCAAGGTTGGCTGAAAGCGTAAATATGTCGGATAAATACATTGTAAGAGGATCGTCGACCTTATCTCCTATTTTAAAAGCAGGAGTCGGCGCCACAGGGGACAGTATCAGGTCGCATGATTTAAATGCATTTTTAAAATCCTCTATGATCAGTGTCCGCACCTGGGAAGCCTTTTTGTAATATGCATCGTAATATCCGGCAGAAAGTGAGTATGTGCCAAGTATAATCCGTCTCTGAACCTCCGCGCCAAACCCTTTTGTTCTTGTGGATCTGTACATATCGATCAGGCTGTTTTTCTCTTTGTCTCTAAAACCGTACTTTACGCCGTCAAACCTCGCAAGGTTCGAGCTTGCCTCTGAAGGGGCTATAACATAATAGGCTGCCACGGCATATTTTGTGTGAGGCAATGTAATTTCAACGCATTTTGCTCCAAGATCCTCAATCACCTTGACGGCATTTTTAACTGCGCCTGAAACCTCCGGATCAAGCCCTTTTATCTCATTATATTCCTTTGGAATTCCGATAGTCATCCCGCTCAAACCCTTATTTGAAAAGGATGTATAATCCGGAACATCTTCGGGCACTGAAGTGGAATCTGCAGGATCGTAACCTGCAATAACATTCATAAGCATTGCGCAATCTAAAACATCCTTTGCAAGCGGACCTATCTGATCAAGCGAGGATGCAAAGGCAACAAGACCGAATCGTGAAACCCTTCCATAAGTGGGTTTCATCCCTACGACTCCACAATGAGAGGCTGGCTGGCGTATCGACCCTCCTGTATCGGAGCCGAGAGAGCCAAGGCACATATCAGCTGCGACCGCTGCTGCTGATCCACCGCTTGACCCGCCTGGGATACAGGTTAAGTCCCATGGATTGCGGGTTGTTTTCATGCCTGAATTTTCCGTGGATGATCCCATGGCAAATTCATCCATGTTCGTCTTCCCCACAATCACGGCACCGGCCTTTTTAAGCTTTTTTATGACAAAGGCATCGTATTGGGGCGTAAAGTTATCAAGCATCCTTGATGCGCAGGTTGTGCGCAGCCCCTTTGTGCAGATAAGATCCTTTACAGAAAGAGGTACCCCTGTCAGAGGCGAAATATTGCCTCTGGATATTTCTTTATCTGCAAGCTCAGCCTGGCTTATCGCTGTTTCAGCGTCAATCGTTATATAGGCATCTACCTTTTTCTCAACCGATTCGATCCGGTCAAGGACAGCTCTGGTCAACTCCTGCGAAGATATATCCCTTTTCTTTAAAAGACCGCAGGCTTCATGTATTGTAAGTTCATGCAGTTTCATATCTTCTACCATCTAACTATTTTTTTATTCACCGCAAACTTTAAACTCTATCTGCCCTCGGCGTCTCTGCGGTGAGATATAAAGTTTTTACGAGTTTATTACCTTTGGAACTATAAAATTTCCGTCTTCCTTTTCAGGAGCATTTGCAAGGGCTTTATCTGCGCCCATAGATTCTTTTACCTCATCCTCCCTGAAAACATTGAACAGAAAAATAGCATGAGAAGTCGGGGCTATGCCCTCAGTGTCAACACTGTTTAGAGTATCGACATATTCGAGTATATCGCCTATCTGGTCCACAAACCTGTTAACAGAGTTTTCATCCAGATCAAGACGGGCAAGATCCGCCGTGTAAACGACTTCGTCTTTGGTTATTTTCATGATATTTTCTTTTTGTAACAATTAACCACTGAGAACACAGAACACACAGAGGATTATTTATAAAATAATTTTTATTTTACCATGAAGAACACGAAGAATAAAAAAATTAATCTTAATAATCTTGATGAACTCGTAAAAAATCATTCTTGAATAACTATCGGTCTATATTTATCTTTTTTCAGCCTGCTTAGAATATCAGCGGCATCTGATGCGTTTTTAAAATGCCCTATCCTGATCCTGTGCCAGGCGCCCTTATCGGGTATTTCCGCTGAAACCGTATATGCCTGATATCCTTTTTTCTTTAACATTTCCGCCATCGAAACGGCAACCTTCATATCTTTCAAGGACGCTATTTGAATAGTAAAATTAGCACCTGCCTCGTCCTTAATCTGCTTACCGCTTGAAGCAGAATTTTCGACCTTTTGCACGGGCCGGGTTTCCGCTTTTTTTTGAGGCGATACTGTTTTTTTGTCCGCAGGCTGCTTAACTTTATGCAGCGCACCAGGCGTGGCCTCTTTCAACGCCTCATAAAAACCGAGCTCCATTTTAGCGCCTTCAGGATCGCTGCTGATTTTAAACCGCTCCTGCCCCTCTTTAATAACAGCCTCTTTCAAGGCAACCAGCTCCTTTTGAAGATTCTCAATATCAAACTTTACAGGAGCCGTCCCCCTTCCCACAAAGATACCAAGTACAAACATCCATGCGGAAACAAAGGATATCACACAGATCCAGGTCGTTGTTCCTTTCCCGCCGGTTTCCTTGAAAGGGTTTTTCTTCTCTGATGTTTTTTCACTTTTTTGCATCGCTACATCTTTTCAGGCGCGGACACGCCAAGAAGGGTAAGGCCGTTTTTAATAACCTTTTTTACGGCAAGAACAAGATACAGCCGCGCGCTAGTCAATAATGGATCATCTATTAACACCCTGTGCTTATTATAATAGGTATGAAAAGAGGATGCAAGGTTCATAAGATAAAATGTTATGCGATGAGGCTCCATAAACTCGGCGCTTAATCTTACCGTCTCCGGATAGCTGTCCATGCTTTTAATCAGATTAATCTCCTCGGGCTCCTTCAGCATGGAGACCGCCTTCTCATCCCATCCTGTACCCTTTATCCCTTTTTCACGCCCCTTTCTTATAATACTGGATATCCTGGCATGAACATATTGAACATAAAAAACAGGGTTTTCGTTTGTCTTTTTCTTTGCAAGTTCCAGGTCGAAATCAAGCGGGCTTTCATGATGACGCGTCAAAAAAATAAACCTTGCGGCATCAGATCCCACTTCACTTATTACATCAGCAAGGGTAATAAATTCACCTCCCCTTGTTGACATGGCTACGGGCTGTCCGCCCCGCAGGAGATTTACAAACTGAACCAGAATTACATCAAACCGGTCTTTGCTGTATCCGGCCGCCTCTATTGAAGCTTTTATACGCGGAATATAGCCGTGGTGATCCGCCCCCCATATATCTATTACACGCTCAAACCCGCGGTCAAACTTGTCTTTGTGATATGCTATATCAGACGCAAAATATGTGGTCTGGCCGTTATTGCGTACAACCACCCTGTCCTTTTCATCTCCAAAGTCTTTTGTTTTAAACCAGTGTGCCCCATCCTTTTCATATATAATATCACGGTTGCGAAAATCATTTAAAACCTTATCAACCTTGCCTGAGTCATAAAGGCTCTGTTCGCTGAACCAGTTGTCAAACTCCACACCAAAGGATTTAAGGTCATCCCTGATTCCGACAATAATATTTTTTGCGGCAAATTGCGCGCAATAAAACACAGCCTCATCCTCCTTTTGATCAAGAAAGACGCGCCCTTTATCCTCCTTTATCCGCCCTGCCAGATCCCGTATATAATCTCCTTGATAACAGTCATCCGGAAATTCTATATTTTCTCCCAATAGCTGCCTGTATCTAAGAAAAACAGATCGTCCCAGGGTATTTATCTGCCTGCCTGAATCGTTTATATAATACTCTTTTTCAACATCATATCCGCAAAAAAGCAAAATGTTTGCTACAGCATCCCCGACCGCTGCCCCGCGTCCATGCCCCACATGCAGCGGTCCGGTCGGATTCGAACTTACAAATTCCACCTGAATTTTACGTCCCCTTCCGATATCTGATGAGCCGTACATGTCATCTTCTTCATGAACCCTGCGCAAAACCGGATGCCATGACAGACTGTTTATGAAAAAATTAATAAAGCCGGGCCCTGCTATCTCTGTTTTGGCGATTACTTTTTTGGGGTCGTCGATATTTTTTATTATCGCCTCTGCAATCCTTTTCGGCTGCATCTTTTGAACCGATGCCATAACCATGGCAATATTGGTTGAAAAATCACCGTGGGACTCAATCCTTGGCGCGTCCACCTCGACATCCGGAAATTCAGATGACGGCAGATCCCCTTTTTCATGGGCATTTAACGCTGCTTTAAGTATCAAATTTTTTATCTTTTGTTTCATTTTGTTATAAATTCCGATCTATTATGGTAAGAACATGCTCAAAATTGATGGCATCATAAAAGGTCACGCCATCAAACATGTAAGCTGTAACTATATTTCATATTCAAGTCAAGAAGCTTTGCCGGGGTTATGCCTTATCTTATTAATTCTGCAACAACGCTGATCATTTCGAGCAAAGGGAGAAATCCTTAATTATAAGTTTTTGGTGTAAGATTTCCCGTGGCCTCTCTTCTCAAAATGACGTTGCAGGGTTAATTTTATATTGACATGAACCTTTTTTAAATATAGTGGATGAAAAAACTACGGGCTGAAGCCTGTTGCATATCTAAGAAATCAATAAAATTCAGCAAATAAAACCACGAAGGTATTCGGTATCAGGAAGATACTTGATCTCTCGTGGTTTTTTTTTGCAATGATGGAGGTAATTATGAAAAAAGGAACTATTTTGGTTTTGATTCTTTGCTTTACTTTTTTTACAGCCGTGCCTGTGTTTGCACATTTCGGGATGCTGATCCCGTCAGATTCCATGGTCATGCAGGATGATAACAGAACCGTAAGCTTAAAGCTTTCCTTTTCCCATCCTTTTGAAGTAGTTGGGATGGAGATGGTTAAGCCAAACGTATTTTCAGTTATGGCAAACAGCGCAAAAAAAGATCTGCTTGGAAACCTGAAAAAGATAAAGGTCATGGAGCATAGCGCATGGCAGGTTGACTACTCGATCAACAGGCCCGGCATATATATGTTTTACATGGAGCCAAAACCTTACTGGGAACCATCGGAAGACTGTTTTATCGTGCATTATACAAAAACGGTTGTCGCTGCTTTCGGGGATGACGAAGGATGGGATGAGGAAATCGGCCTGAAAACAGAAATCATTCCGCTGTCAAAACCGTTCGGATTGTATGCCGGAAATGTTTTCCAGGGAATTGTCAAACTCGACGGCAAGGCTGTTCCATATGCTGACGTGGAAATAGAATACTACAACCAGGGCGGAAAGTTAAAAGCCCCTACAGACTACATGGTAACCCAGTCCATCAAGGCGGATCAAAACGGAGTGTTTACATACGCAGCGCCAAAGGCCGGCTGGTGGGGGTTTTCCGCTCTTAATCCATCGGACAAAAAAATGAACTACAACGGCAAGGAAAAGGATGTCGAGCTTGGAGCGATTATCTGGGTTGAATTTCATGATATGAAATAAGATGAATTCGTAAAAAATCGAATTCATCAGGGGTCAGGGATTAGGGATCAGGTTAAAGCAATTCTTTATCTTATCAACCACCTAATCCTTAATCCCATAACACCTAACACTTATACATACTTAGAGCTTTTAATATGATAAATCGTAATAGAATAATAATTGGGATAACTATATTATTATCGGTGTTCTTTTTTAACCTGAGCGCCCATGCATTAAGCCCTGAAACAGAGCTGCTTTTGAAGCTTCTTGAAAAAAAGGGGGTTATAACAACAGATGATGCGCGCGCCCTGAAGCAGGAGATTGAGGCCGCTGCTCCAAAGGCAACAGACAAAGAAGCCATCAAGGCGGAAATCAAGCAGGAGATCACAGATGAGCTGAAAACCGAGGGAGGCTTGTTAGCCGGCATTCAAGACAATTTAACCATAAGCGGAAAGGTTGAGGTTGATTACCAGTATCTTGATCACAGGAACAGAGCTGATAAAAACAGCGATGGTACATCTGATCTTTATATTTCGACCGTGGAGCTTGGGATCGAAGCCGTGGTTAATGAATCAGCCACAGCAAACTTTGTTTTAAAAGCAGAGGATATTGACAAGAGTAACAACGACGACGCTAACGAAGTCACCGGCGATCCTGAAAGGGTAGCCGTTGACGAGGCAATCATAACCATATTTAATCAGGAAAAATGCCCGTTTTATGCGGTTCTTGGAAAGCGTGGCCAGCCGTTCGGCAACTTTTTCACACACACAATAAGCGACCCAATCACAAAAAGCGCGTACGAAATTGCAACAACAGGGGTTACCATGGGTTATGCCCCTGCGGATCTTTATGGCCTGGATCTTTCATTTACTTTGTATAAAGGCGAAAAGTTGATAGGTCAGGTAGCGGGAATTGGAAGCACAAGTGCCCCGGTCCGCAATACAAGCCCAACCCACGTCGAAACCGATGATGTGGAGTCACACATAGCAAACCTGTCTTTGCAGCCTGTAGATGGTTTGACCATTGGGGCTGCTTTTAACTCAGAACCTGGATATGAAAGCCGCAATAATACTGTAAATGCATTTGCGGAATATTCATTAGCCGGGTTTACCCTTGACTGCGAGTATTTTGCCGCCGTAAAGAGAGAAAAATTCTCAGATAATAAAACATACAAGGAAAAAGCATGGGCGGCAGGGCTGGCCTACAAGATCACAGAGCCTCTTGAAATTGCGGCCAGATATGAAACCTTTGACAATGGCCGTGATACCGATTTAGATGGAGACATCGATTATACCTTAACTCTTGGCGCAAATTATGAACTACTTGACAGCGTTACCCTCATGGGTGAGTATCGCAGGCTTCAGGAAAAGGCTACGGCCGGTTTGTCTCATGAAAAAACAGCCAATGAATATAACATGAGAATGGGAATAGAATTTTAAGGAAAACATATGCATATATCTGAAGGAGTATTATCACCGGCCATACTTATAGGGGGCGCTGTTGTTACAATGGCAGGGGCGGCTATCGGCCTGAAGGGGGTTGATAATAAAGATATCCCAAAGATGGGGATACTTTCAGCAGCCTTTTTCGTAGCCTCACTTGTCCACGTGCCTGTGGGGCCTGCATCGGTTCACATGATATTAAACGGCCTCCTTGGTTTCATCCTCGGCTGGAAGGCCTTTCCAGCAATATTGGTTGCTCTGGGGCTCCAGGCTCTGCTTTTTCAGTTTGGCGGCATTACGACTCTCGGGGTAAATACCATGAACATGGCCCTTCCTGCCATAATATGCTACTACCTGTTTGGATGGAGCACAAAAAGCAGCATAAAACAATCTGTATTCATAACCGCTGCTTTTGCTTCCGGCTTTTGCGCGGTACTTGTTTCCAGTATACTTGTTGGGTTTTGCCTGTATCTTACCGGAGAGGCCTTTTCGCCTGCGGCAAAACTTATAGTTGCCGCGCACCTGCCTGTAATGATAATTGAAGGAATCGTTACAGCGGCCTGCGCGGTGTTTCTCAAAAAGGTAAGACCGGAACTTTTGGAGGAAATAAATGTTTAAAAAAAATCAAGATCTTTGCAAACTAATCCCATTTTTATATCTATCCCTGTTGATTCTGTTGATAACCTTTGCCGCAGCGCCTGCTTTTGCGCACAAGGTTACTATCTTTGCCTGGGTTGAAGGGGATACAATATACACTCAAAGCAAATTCAGCAAAGGAAGAAAAGCCAAAGGATCGCTTGTTACGCTTTCTGACATGGAAGGAAACAAACTTCTTGAAGGCACAACCAACGAAAAGGGGGAGTGCTCCTTTAAAATCCCCCAAAAGACCGGTCTTAAGGTTGTCTTAAAGGCATCTATGGGCCATATGGCTGAATGGAAAATACCTGTAGAGGAAATCGCTGCGTCACAGGCATCACAAAATAAAACTCCCGAAGCCTGCATAATAAGCGATATTACATCGCCATCAAACCTCAGCGGCAGTGAAGCAGACGCTAAACAGCCGATTCCCGGCCCCACCAGCTTGCAAAAAGAGGAAATCAGGCGCCTGATTGACGAGTCCCTGGATCAAAAGCTCAGCCCGATTATAAATATGCTGGCGGACTCTCAGGATCAAGATCCTGGAATAAGCGAAGTAATGGGCGGCATAGGTTATATATTCGGCCTTGTCGGCGTAGCCCTCTATTTTACAAACCGCCGCAAAAAATTATAAGTTTTATTAACCACAGAGATCGCAGAAAAGTAGTGTTGTACCACGAAGAACACGAAGAAATAGAAGTTATAAGCGCCTAAAGATATAGAGTAGGGGCGGGGTAAACCCGTCCCTACGAGGTACTGCACTTGACGTGGGAATAGAATGGCTTTTTACGAGTTCATGATACTTTTTTTCATGGTTTTCTTCGTGATCTTAGTGTTCTTCGTGGCAAATATTTTTTTCGTGTTTTCGTGATTAATTTACTCTGTATTCATGGTAAAAAATGATTATCGAAGAAATATCGAACAGCGATTCCATTATCCATCGCCTTGATCCCCGCATTAAAATCGTAATGGTTTTTCTTTTTTCCGTTTTAGCAGCCGTGTCAAACCGGTTTGTGGTTTTAATCTCAGCCCTTGTTGCGGGCATTATTATACTGTTTTCTGCAAGGATACAGATAAAAGAGGTATTCAAACGGCTGATTCCTGTAAACACCCTCCTTATTTTCCTGTGGCTTTTCCTGCCCTTTACATTTGCCGGTGAGCATCTCTTTTCAATCAGCTCCCTGACAGGAACACGTGAAGGCGTGCTGTTTGCTTTTAGAATAACCATTAAATCAAATGCCATCATGCTGATGCTGATCTCGCTGACCGCATCAACTCCTATATTTACTATAGGCCATGCCATGCATCAATTGGGTATGCCTAAAAAACTTGTGCACCTTTTCTTCTTTACATACAGATATCTCCATGTAATATTTAAAGAATATACCCGTCTGGTCAATTCCATGAAAATTAGAGGTTTTAAACCAAAAACCGATTTGCATACCTACAAAAGCTACGCTAATCTGGTTGGAATGCTTCTGGTAAGGGGTTTCGACCGGTCGCAGCGGGTTCACAATGCCATGATTTGCCGCGGCTTCAGCGGAAAGCTTTACAGCCTGAGCAGCTTTTCAATCAGCCGGACGGATATAATTGCATTTATTCTGATGGCAGCCTTTATCCTGATACTTGGAATACTGGAATGGACACAAATAACCTGATTGTCAATCTTCAAGATATATCCTTTGGCTACCCCGGCAGCCCGCTCATATTAGACAAACTCAGCTTGAAATTTTTCCGTTATGACCGGATTGGATTGATGGGGCCTAACGGAAGCGGTAAGACCACCATGTTTCACATTATCATGGGGCTTCTCAAGCATACTTCCGGCAGCATAGAGATATTCGGAAAACCTGTAACAAAAGAAAAAGAGTTTGATGAAGTGCGCCGGAAAATCGGCCTGCTTTTTCAGGATGCCGACGACCAGCTATTCAGCCCCACAGTCCTTGAGGATGTTGCTTTCGGCCCATTAAACCTGGGCATGAGCCGGGATGCGGCTGTTGACATCGCCAAAAGGACTCTGGAGTCACTTGATCTGGCCGGGCTTGAAGACAGGGTTACCTATAAACTGTCCGGAGGAGAAAAAAGGCTTGTCTCACTTGCCACAATCCTTGCAATGGAGCCTGAAATCCTTCTCCTGGATGAGCCGACCGCGGGCCTTGATGATAAAACAAAGACAAAGCTTATCAGCATACTTTCCAATCTTGATCTTTCCTTTATATTAATTTCACATGAAATCGATTTTCTTTTTGAAATAACCGATTCGATATATACAATGCAAAACAAAAGGATTGTTTCAGACAAAGAGGCACATCTGCATCAGCATATCCATGCCCACCCTCACGGCTTATATACGCATAAGCATAGTAAAAAATCCAGCGCCTAAAGTGCTACAAACTCTTTTATCTTTTCTGCCACATAGCCTTGCTGATCATCTGAAAGTTCGGGGTATATTGGGATGGCAAGTGTGTGCGTGGCCGCATATTCAGCTACAGGAAAGTCACCTTTTTTATAATTAAGATATGAAAAGCATTCCTGGAGATGTAGTGGCACCGGGTAGTAAATCTCCGTTCCTATTTTCGCATCATTTAAAAACAGGCGAAGCTCATCCCTTTTTTCCTTAATACTTATTACAAACTGATTATATATATGCCGGTTTTCCTTTTCAACCGGTAGGCTTACCATATCACCTATATTTGCATCAGCAAAAAGCTCCCTGTATCTGCGGGCATTTTCCTGGCGGGCGGATGTCCAGCTGTCAAGGTGCGAAAGCTTTAAGGAAACAATTGCCGCCTGCAATGCATCCAGCCTGAAATTGCCGCCGATCATTTTATGATAATACTTTGGGCTCCCACCGTGAACCCGGAGTATCCGCAGTTTATCATACAAGGCCTCGGAACTTGTGGTTACGATTCCTCCATCGCCGAAAGCTCCAAGATTTTTTGAAGGAAAAAAGGAAAAGCATCCAAAATCACCCATAGCGCCTGCCCGCATTCCATTATGTTCGGCTCCAATGGCCTGCGCTGCGTCCTCAATAACAATCAGATTATATTTCCTTGCTATGTTTAAAATTCTCTGCATATCCGCACACTGGCCATAAAGATGAACCGGAATTATTGCCTTAACACCGGCCCGCTCTTCCTCACTCATATCAGCCATGGCCCTGTCAATGCATTCCGGAGAGATATTATAGGTGTCTTGATTAATATCGACAAAAACCGGAATAGCGCCTGTTCGGGCTATTGCACCGGCTGTTGCAAAAAAGGTATATGGCGTGGTTATTACCCTGTCGTTATATCCAATATTGGCGGCCATAAGTGAAATAAGCAAAGCATCCGTGCCTGATGAAACCCCTGTTGCATGACGCGTGCGGCAATAGTCGGCAATTTCCTTTTCAAGTGTCTCAACATGAGGCCCTAAAATAAAATACTGACTTTCAAAAATTTCTTCAACGACCTTTAAGACATCATCTTTAATGGTTTTATACTGGCTTTTAAGATCAAGTAATGGTACTTTCATTTTAATTAAACCTCACTTACAGCTCATCTGCACCTGAATAATATAAAGCAGCCTGCTTTCCAGGTTGCTCACTTCAACGGTGTCCTTATTAGAAACAAGAATTGCTTCCCCTTTTTCAAAGGGCCTTGTTTGTTTATCTGATTTAATATTTGCGCGGCCTTTTATTATAAGCAGATGCTTTATTGCTGATGCCTCAACTTTAACCTGCAACATTGAACCAGGATATATGATTAATTTAGACACTGTAAAATCATCCTGTTGCTCCAATAGAGTCAAAACTCCCCATGGATGATGCAGCGTATTATGCTCGTGATATTCCTTTCTACCCTTTTCCTTAAGCTGTGACACAATAGACTTTACATCTCTGCTGTTATCAATATTTGAAACAAATACGGAATCAGGTGTTTCAACAACCACCATATTATTAAGATAGTTGGTTGCGATCAGCCTGTCGCGGCCCATTATAAAACAGTTTTTCGTATCCTTTGCAATTACATCTCCATCAATAACATTGTTGTTTTCATCCTTTGGAAGAAAGTCATAAAGAGATTTCCATGAGCCGATGTCGCTCCATCCAAAATCGGACGGCAGAACAACCCCTTTGTCGGTTTTTTCCATTATAGCGCAATCAAAGGCAATATCCGGGAGTTTTTCATACTCATTTATGGTGATGGCTTTTTCTCTAAAAACCAGATTCTTCATGCTTTCCAGAAGTTCGGGCTGAAAGCGTTTAAACTCTTCAATAACAACAGAAGCTTTAAAGGTAAACATTCCGCTGTTCCAGTAAAAATTGCCGGACTCGATATACTTTTGCGCAAAGGATTTATCAGGCTTTTCAACAAACCTCCTTATGGTTAATGCATTGCCGAATAACTCTTCAGCCCCCTCAATATATCCGTAACCTGTTTCAGGGTAATCGGGTTTAATACCGTAAGTGACAATATGGCCGATGTCGGCAAGCTTTATAGCTGTTTTAATGCTCTTATGAAACCCTTTAACATCCCTGATTACATGATCTGCCGGAAAAACAGATAAGACTGCATCTGAATCGGTTTTTAGAATATTCAGCGCTCCAAGAAGAATTGCCGGCCCGGTATTCCGGCCGCATGGTTCACAAATTATTTTCCCTTTAAACTGCGCACCTATTTCCGCCATGTGCCGCGTAATTTCGTGAAAATGTTCCTGACCGCAAACAATTCTGATATTTTCCGTATCTATAACAGGAGATAACCTTTTTACAGTACTTTGCACAAGAGAATCGCTGCCGATAAACTTTACAAGCTGCTTGGGATATAATTCTCTTGATACAGGCCATAAACGTGTGCCTGTTCCGCCTGCCAACAGAATGGCATATAGATTTATATTACCGCCGATTTTATGATCAGACACTTCTAACTCTCTTTCTTTTGCCGTTGTTTCTAAAATTATTAGGGTGTTGAGAAGCGGCAATTTCTCCGCAAACCGTTTCCACGGCATTATAACCAAGGAATCTGTTTACCTCGCTTGTTAATGCCGAACCGGCCTTAAGCTTCATGGTATCAGGCAAAGCAATTATTGTCTCTGTTTTATCAGGATCACGCAGATGGATATAAGCCAGGCATAAGCCGTGATGTTTGTTGATAATATCATAAAGCTTGACAAGCCTCTCTCTTTCGATCCTCGTTATATCCAAATTAAAGTGGATGCTTGCAGTCCAGGTTTCTTCAGCCTTATCAATAGGAATTAGGGAATCGACCAGTATTTTTACCGAGTTTTCATCCTTTTGCACCCTTCCCTCGAGAACAATTGGATTATCATCTACTAAAAAATCCTGTATTTTTTTATAAACCAAAGAAAAAATCGTAACTTCGATAGAACCCAGAAGGTCCTCTATTGTTACAAAGGCCATTAAATCCCCTTTTTTTGTATTAATGGTCTTGGTGTTTCTTACAATGCCTCCGATCCTGACTGTTTCACCATCATTTTTTTCCTTTACTAAAATAGAATTTGCATTGGTGAACTTATCAAGCAGAGCCTCATACCTGGTTAAAGGATGGCCGGTTATATAAAAACCGAGCGACTCTTTCTCAAAGGCTAAAATCTTTTTCTCATCCCATTCGTCAATTGCCGGCATAGGAGGATGCAACTCGCTTACGCTGGAATTAAACAGGCTTATCTGTGAACATGATCTTTCCTTTTGCACCCTTTGGCCATAATCAAGAACATCTTCCAGGGATTCTATCATCTGGCTGCGACCGGCGCCGGTGGAATCAAAGGCCCCGCATTTTATAAGACTTTCAATAACCCTCTTATTAACCTTTTGTAAATCCACACGCTCACAAAAATCATACAGGGAAGAAAATCTTCCCTTTTTTCTGGCATCAATTATAGATTCAATCGCCCCTTCCCCTACATTTTTAACCGCTACAAGCCCAAATCTTATTTTTGAACCAACTGTGGTGAATTCCTTGCTGCTTTCATTTATGTCAGGAGGAAAAACATCTATTGCGTGACTTCGGCATTCGGCGATATATTTTACCACGCCGTCAATGGAATGAATTTCACTTGTAAGCAATGAAGCCATAAGCTCTACAGGAAAGTGAGCTTTAAGGAACGCGGTCCGGTATGCGATAAGAGAATATGCAGCGCTGTGGGATTTGTTAAATCCGTATCCGCCAAATTTTTCTATAAGCTCAAATATTTTTTTTGCCTTGTCGGAAGCAATGCCATTGTCCCTTGCTCCCTGTATAAAACGCAGAGTGTGCTTAGCCATAATTGCCGGTAATTTTTTCCCCATTGCTTTGCGTAAATCATCGGCCTCTGCCATGGAATAGCTTGCCAGCACCCCTGCAATCTTCATAACCTGCTCTTGATATACAATAACCCCGTAAGTTTCTTTTAAAATAGGTTCCAGCTCGGGGATAGCGTATTTAACAGATTTTCTTCCGTGCTTTCTTTCAACAAAATCATCCACCATTCCGCTTTCAAGCGGACCGGGACGGTAAAGAGCGACAAGGGCTATGATGTCGTCAAAGCATTCCGGCTGAAGTCTCACAAGCAGATCTTTCATGCCTGAACTTTCAAGCTGAAACACTCCGGTTGTATCGCCTGATGCTAAAAGTCTATAAGTATCGGGGTCTTTAAAATCAAGACTTGCGAAATCAGGAGGAACGCTGCCACGTTCGGTAATAAGAGAAAGGGTTTTGGCGATAACTGTAAGGTTGCGAAGGCCTAAAAGATCAAATTTTACCAGCCCGATTTTCTCAACACATTTCATGTCAAACTGAGTTACCACCTCCCCTTTTTTGCCTCTGCATAACGGCAAATATTCCACAAGAGGTTTGTCTGCTATCACAACACCTGCGGCATGTGTTGATGCATGCCTGGGCAGCCCTTCGAGAACACGACATATCTTTATGAGCTCCGCTACTTCAGGATTCTTTTCTGCAAGAAGCTTAATCTTTGGCTCCTGTTTAAGCGCCTCATCAAGGCTTATATTCAAAACATCAGGCACCATCTTGGCGATTGAATCCACCTCGCGCAGCGGTATTCCAAGGGCGCGGCCGACATCACGTATAACGGCTCTGGTTTTGAGCTTTCCAAATGTTATGATCTGGGCAACATAATCGCCGCCACCGTATTTATATACTATGTATTTAAAAATCTCTTCCCTGCCGTTTATGCAGAAATCAACATCAATATCCGGCATACTTTTTCTTGCAGGATTAAGGAAACGTTCAAAAATAAGACCATGCTCTATGGGATCCAGCTCTGTAATTCCCAGGCTATAGGCAACAAGACTTCCGGCTGCGGATCCTCTTCCCGGGCCCACCGGAATATTATTTTCTTTTGAATAATGTATAAAATCGGCAACAATCAGGAAATAGCTCGAAAACTCCATATCCTTTATGATGGAAATTTCATAATCAAGACGGTCATTATAAATTTTCTCATCAATATCCGGGTTCTTTGTTTTTATACGCTGTAATATGTTTGCGTATCCCTGCCTGACCTTTTGCTCGAAAACTTCATCAGCAGTCTGGCCAGGGGAAAGACCAAATTTCGGAAAGTGATATGTGCTGCTTGATTTTGACAGAAAGTCAAATTCAACATTGCACCTTTTTGCAACGCTTACAGCGTTGTTAAGAGCTCCGGGATAAAGGGAAAAAGATGAATGCATCTCCTCTTTTGATTTAAAATAGAGTTGATCGGTTGAAAATTTGAAGTGATCCGGATCATGGATCGTCTTTCCGGTCTGTATGCACAAAAGCGCTTCATGTGCGCGGACATCCTCTTTATCAAGATAATGACAGTCGTTTGTGGCTACAAGAGGGATTGAAAGCCTTTTGCTCATATCAAGAAGAGACTGGTTAACCTTTTCCTGTATTGCGATTCCATTACTTTGGACTTCAAGGAAAAAGTTGCCCTCTCCAAAAATTTCAAGGTAGGCGCGTGCGGCTTCATCCGCCTTATCAATAGCGTTTCCAATAATAAGCCTGGGAATTTCGCCATGCATACATGCTGAAAGACCGATAAGGCCCTTGCTGTATTCTCTTAGAATTTCTCTGTCGATACGGGGTTTATGGTAAAAGCCTTTAAGCTGTGCAATGGTGGCCAGTTGGCATAAATTGCGGTAACCTTCGAGATTTTCGGCTAAAATGACAAGATGGGAAAGCCCCTTGTGGTCAAACGGGGTTTTATCATTAATGGTTTGCGGAGCCACATAGCATTCACACCCTATTATCGGTTTTATTCCAGCCTTTACAGCCTTTTCATAAAATTCAATAGTTCCGAACATTGTGCCATGATCGGTAATGGACACAGAATCCATGCCAAAATCGGATGCCCGTTTTAACAGGGCATCGATCCTTATGGCGCCGTCAAGAAGACTGTATTGCGTGTGAACATGCAGATGGATAAAATCGAATGCAGGATTTGTCATTTCAGATAGATTTGCTTTTTACAAGTTCATCAAAGTTGATGGCTAAGTAAAAAGTTTCATATACAAGGCGTAGTATTTTTTCAGGACCGAAGGCATACAAATAGTATGTCGAGGGTCTGAAAAAATACTACAACGCAGTAGATGGGACTTTTTACGACGACATCTTAGTCAAGCTGGTAATTCGGGGCTTCTTTGGTAATTATTACATCATGGACATGGCTTTCACGCATACCTGCCGCGCTTATCTTTATAAAGCGAGCCTTTTCCCTGAGTTCTCCCAGGGTTCGGCACCCAACATACCCCATGCCGGCTTTTAATCCTCCAATAAGCTGAAAAATATTAGCTGTAAGAGAACCTTTATACGGAACGCGCCCGACAATGCCTTCCGGAACCAGCTTGTTGTTCTCAACCACTTCAGCATGGTAATACCTGTCCTTGCTGCCCTTTTTCATTGCCTCAATTGAACCCATACCCCTGTATACCTTGTAGCTGCGGCCCTGAAAAAGGATTAATTCGCCCGGGCTTTCCTCTGTTCCGGCAAAAAGTCCGCCTATCATTACCGTATGTGCTCCGGCACCTATAGCCTTTGTAATATCGCCGGAAAACTTGATGCCTCCATCAGCAATTAAAGGAACGCCGGTTTTGCTGGATATTGACCTGCAATTAATTATTGCGGTCAACTGGGGTATACCTATGCCGGCAATGATACGCGTGGTGCATATTGACCCAGGCCCGATTCCGATTTTTACTCCGTCAACACCTGCCTTAACAAGATCTTCAGCCCCTTTTGCCGTGCCGACATTGCCGGCAATCAATTCAATATTTTTGAAATTGCCTTTTAATGTTTTTACTGCATCAATAACATTTTTTGAATGTCCATGAGATGTGTCTATTAATATAACATCCGCCCCTGCTTTAAGAAGAGCTTCCGCTCGTTCCTCCATATCCTGACCGACTCCGACTGCCGCTCCAACCCTGAGCCTGCCCATACTGTCTTTACAGGAGTTTGGATATTTTTTTATTTTTTCAATGTCCTTTATTGTTATCATCCCCTTGAGCCGGCCATTTTTATCAACCACAAGAAGCTTTTCAATCCTGTGTTTATGAAGCAGCCTCTTGGATTCTTCCAGAGTAATTCCTTCCGAAACCGTTACAAGATTCTCCTTTGTCATAACTTCAGAGACTTTCTTTT
Source organism: Anaerolineae bacterium (assembly GCA_035529315.1). Classification (NCBI taxonomy): domain Bacteria; kingdom Bacillati; phylum Chloroflexota; class Anaerolineae; species Anaerolineae bacterium. The sequence continues at coordinate 94,594 of DATKWZ010000034.1, read as the reverse complement.
GCAGGTCTGTTTCAAATCGCAGGTCCCTGTTGGTCACGATACCGACCAGCTTATCCCCTATTGTAACCGGAATCCCGGAAATGCGATACTGTTCCATCAGCTTCAGCACTTCATGTATCAATTGGTCGGGACGGATTGTAATCGGATCAATAATCATACCGCTTTCAGATTTTTTAACCTTGTCAACCTCCACAACCTGGCTTTTGATACTCATATTGCGGTGTATGAAACCTATTCCCCCTTCACGGGCCATGCTGATAGATGTATACGCTTCTGTTACTGTATCCATGGCAGCGCTTACAATCGGAATGTTAAGCGCAATATTTCTTGTCAACATGGTTGCGGTATTAACATCCTTCGGCAGCACATCGGAATAGTTCGGAATTATCAAAACATCATCAAAAGAAAAGGTTTCTTCAGGTGGTATTTTTATCATAAGTTTCGCCTTTCTTCTATTTTCGCCACTGAGCACACAGAGATCACAGAATCTGCCAAAGTACGGTGGCGGATTGCGGATTATAGAGAATCTCAGTGCGCTCTGTGAGCTCTGTGGTAAAGTTTTTTACGATTTAAGATGGTTTGTCACATAATACTAAAATATTATCTAAAATTATAAAATCAAAATAGCAAATGGATTTACCTTTATCAATCTTTTATTTGTTGCATTGACAACCTGATAGTATCCATAATAAATGAAAATCGTTGCATAACCATTTAAAATAAAACTTATTAAGAAGTTGCTTTAAAACAAATCAACCCATTATTATGCTTATTAAAATAAATTCAAAAAATCCACAGGCGCGTCTCATCACAAAGACCGTTGAAACGCTCAAAAAAGGTGGGATAATCGCCTATCCAACAGATACCTTTTACGGGATAGGTTGTGATATTATGAACAAAAGGGCTATTGAGAAGATTTACCAGTTAAAGCAGCGAAATAAAAGCAAGCCGTTTAGTTTTATCTGTTCAGGGCTCAAAAATATCAGCGATTATGCCAAAATTTCAAATTATGCGTATAAAACCATGAAACGGCTTTTGCCAGGGCCTTATACTTTCATTCTGGCAGGATCAAAACTTGTGCCCACAATCATGTTGACCAAGCGAAAAACCGCGGGCATACGTGTGCCTGACAATCAGATTTGCCTGGCGCTTGTGGAAGAGTTGGGCAATCCGATTATCACAACAAGCGCAACAATGCCGGACGGAAGCATTATCAATGACCCATCCCTTATCCACGATTTTTTCAATTCAAGAATTGATATTGTAATTGACGGGCAAACCGCTGTCGCGGGAAAACCCTCAAGTGTAATCTCCCTTATAGACGATATGCCTGAGGTTGTTCGCGAAGGTATAGGCGATGTGAGTATTTTTATGTAACCTGGTCTTTTTGTCGCAAAACCACTTTTATCTCAAAAAATTCGTCGCAGATATTTTTCAGGATAAAATTAAGGCCTCATAATAGTAACGGTTTTTGAAGAATCGGATAAAAACAACAGGTTTTGTCTGTTAATTTTGACACCCAGTCCAGGACCCTCCAAGGAGCCTGCTTCACCGCCTAGCCCAAAGGAAACATTTTCACAAGTAATGTTTTTTTTTAACAAAAACTTATCATAGGAGCCGTCATAATACAGAGCATCGCTGCATAGAAGGGATAAAATTCTCCCTGCAGCAGAAAGGATGCCTGATTCGCCCAGGTGACAACCGATCTGGAAAGGTATTTTATTTAACCGCAGATAATCAATTATTTTAAGAGAATTTCTAAATCCGCCGCATTTTGACAATCTTACATTTATCATCTTGTAGAAACCCTCTCTATAAAGCCTTTTTACGTCCTGCAGAGAGCATGCAGACTCATCAGCCATTAAAATCATACCATAGGTTTGCGCTGATTCCGCGTAATCAGCGATGTTCGGATCATCCGGCATCATGGGTTGTTCAATAACACTGACATTGTGTTCCTTCATGAGCTGCATATGCTTTAAGGCAAGTTCGAAATCTGCTGCTCCATTTATATCTACCCTCAGGTCATAACTGCCTGTAAACATACGGCTTACTGTATCAATAATTTCCTTGTTCTGGTCAAAATCTTTGCCTATCTTAACACGAAATTTATTGATTTTCATTTTCTTGATCAATCCACAGATTTCCCTGATTCTTTCTTTATTATCCATAGGAATTAATGCTCCATAATAGATTTTGTCTGTTCGGAAATCCCCTGGAAAATAGTCTATGATATATTTATTCTGGTTCTTGCCTAAAGCATCCAAAAGAGCGGTTTCAATTGCGCATAATGCACAGTGATGTGCCTTGTCACGGGGAAGGCTGTCAACAAACTCCCATATCTGGGAAACATCATGTAATTCCCACGGGAAATTATTCTGCTTGACGAGACCCTTTAGACTTCTGGTAACGCTTTCTTGTGATTCCCCTGTTACGTATGATCGTGGAGCGCTTTCTCCATAGCCTTTAATTTCCCCCTGTTTGTCTATAACTTCAGCCACGATATTCTTTGCTGATGATCTTTTTCTTAAAGAATGAGTGAAATCGCCTGTAAAAGGCAGTAATACCTGATAAATATTTACCTTGTCTATTTGCATGGATTAATCTTTATCCGATGATACCGGGGCATGACCGGTATAAGTATTGGGAAAAGACAGGATAAATATAGTGCCCTCATTTACCTTGCTTTTTACTTCAATGGTTCCGCCATGATCCTGCATGTTTTTATGCGCGATAAACAGGCCCAATCCTGTACCGCTGTGCAAGCTACTTTTATGCCTTGTGGTAAAATATGGGTTGAATATTTTGTCAATTAAAGATTCAGGTATTCCAGTGCCATTATCTTTGATTTCTATCTGAACAACCTCCTGTTTTCCGTTTTCCATAACCTTTTTTGTTGTTAATTCAATTTTTCCTTTATCAGGAGTAAAATCTATGGCATTTGCAAGCAGGTTTAAAACAACCTGCTTCATCTTTTCCGAATCCATCCACACCGGCCCCATGCCGGAATCATAATTACGAACAATATCTATCTGTTTTGCCTTGCTATGAGGTGAAGTAAGAAGAATCATCTTATCTATCAGTTCATTAACATCGTTTAGCTCAAAGTGTGATTCTCTTGTTTTAGCCAAGTCCATGAGTTCGATAATAAGATTATTTATTCTTGCTGTTTCCTCCATTGCGATTTCATAAAACTCGGTTCTGAATTCTTCATCATCATATTTTTGAGGCAGCATCTGGATGAATGTTCCTATGGCGGTCATTGGATTTTTAATCTCATGAGCCAGCCTTGCCGCCATATTGCCGAGAAAGTAAAGCTTTTCAGCCCTGCCCAAAAGGGTCTGGGATCTTTTCAGCTCCTCCATCTGCTCTTTGAGTTTGTTGTATAGCTTTGCGTTTTCTATTGCGATAGCGATCTGTGGAGCAAAGATTTCCAGGGTTTCCCTTGTTACCTCTGGGACCCCCTCTCCATCCACAGCATCTGTTGCAATTATCCCGATTACCCTGGATCTTGTTATAAGAGGAACAACAAATACCGAGGTGGGATTGGTAAGCTTTAAAACAATATTTTCCTTTCTCAGAATTGATTTTTTTATGTCAGGAATATACTCGGGCCGTCCTGTGCTGGCAACCCTTGCCATTATGTTGCTCAAATGGTTCAGGGGAATAGTGTAATTTTTGACATCTTCCGGAGCTTCACCATCAAAACCAACTCCATGCATATATTGAAGGCATCCTTTCTCCTCATTTACAAGCATGATTATAGCCCGGTTTATGTGACATATATTTGACAAAATATTCATAATAACGGTCAAAAGCTGTTTTAAGTCAAGCGTGGAAACAATAGCCTTGCCTGTATCCTGTATGGCTAAAAGCTGTTTGATTTTATAATTAAGACTAACATTCAGGCGGTTAACTTCATCATATTTTTGTTCAATAAGCTCCTTGTCCTTCTCCTGTTCGGTAATGATATCCTTCAGCATTGCTCTGGACATAAAAAATCTGGAAAGATATTCACGAACTCTGTTTTGAAAGCGCCATCTTATATGGTACTCGCAATATGGAGCGCCGTCAAAATAGCAACATTCCTCTTTTAATGTATAAGGCTTTCCTGACCAGATAGTTGGAAAAAATGTATAAATACCTTGATTGAAAAGGCATAAAACTTTAGAAGATTTCATTGCGGGGTTCCAGTGGAGACGAACCACGGCTTCATTCCCCAATAACTTCACGGCTTCCACCTTTTTGTTCCGGTTAAATTTATCATTGATTGCCTGGGCGTGTTTGAAACTCTTTTTTGAAGACCAGAATGCCTTAACAAATATCTTTTGAATATAGCCAAGAGATGAATTCTCAATAGAATATTTTGCAATCTTATAAGCAACCCTTTCATCATGCAGAATCGATCCTGCCCTTTTAAATAATTTAGAAATTACAGAGCTTGAAACCCAGTTGTTCGGATCCTTTAAAAAACTTTCAGGGTCGGAAAGGGAGTCTATTTCAGGGTCAAGCTCATATAACAGTTCAGAGCAATCACCGTTATTATGAGCCTTTATATAATTTATAACGATCCCGGAATTTATACAGTTTACTTCCTTTTCCATGCAACATGCCTCATTGTGTTTGCATCAAGTACTTATCCGGTTCTATGCGACGTTGCCAAAAGAGGGGTTAAGCTGTGGCAGATATAATGATTTTTCAGTCATTTCGCCGGACAATGGAACCTGTTCGATAGACGGATATTGTTTCCACTGGTACCATCCTTCGGGGTGATTGTAAATATATTGCTCCAGATATTTTAACACGATCTCTCCGACTGATGCATCTGTTAATTGTTTAAACCGTTTTTTTATTTCTTCCATTGAAGCTGAAATAAATTTATACCGATTATTATGATCTCTATGCATAATGCCGAACACCACAAAAGCGCCGCCCCTTTGTGAAATAATGTTTATCGTTCTATCTGGGTTTATCTCTTTACCCAGAAAGGACATTCTGCTTTTACTGGAAAGCCTCCATTCATCTATCTCGTCACACTGAGTAATTACCACACGATTTTCTCTCAGGTTATCAAAAATAGCCTTTATAACATTAGGTGTATTATTAGCATCGATAACTCTTGTTGAAAAGTTATTAGCCTGCTTAATGCATGCATCACGCATGTTGCTTGAAGAAAATCTTGCCACTATAGTTACAGGACATGTTTTATCTCCGAGAAAAGCCGGAATCAGTTCAAGGCCTCCAACGTGGCTGGTAATTAACAAAACGCCCCTGCCATTGGAAAGCCCTTTTTTTATGGCTTCTATGCCTGTACTTTCCATTTGTGTTCTTATAAAAGCTCTGAGCGTTGCAGGAGAAGAATACGCGTTAAAAAATTTTTCATAATAATGATATACTATCCCACGAAAAATATCCCTGGTAATCGACCTTATCTCAAATCTACTTTTCCCGCCGGCAAATACCTCCTTAACAGAATTTTTTATTTTTTGCCTTTCCTTTCTTTTAAAGAAAAAATATAATTTCCCTAACATGGTTATATAAAAAAAGGTAATTCTCCACCCAAGTTTCCTGCACATAAAAATGTTAAACCTTAATTGCAAAAAGGAACTTAAGTTTATCTTCATTATAATTACCTCCTACGATTTATTATAATTAATGATTATGCCTATAAACCCAATAAACTTTCCACTTCATTCAAAATACATGCCAAGAAAGATCTGATTCATTGCACAGTCAAAACAAGGGCTGCTCTTCCTGATATTTTAAATTTATCATTACGCCAATTGCTGTTTCATAGGCATTTAACACCAATATGATGCGCAACATGCTTAAAACCCTGTGTTTGAATATCAAGACAAATATAACGAAATAAATTATATCAATCTTAGCAAACGTGCATACTTTTGCCCATCTGCCGCGTCATTTATTTGACGAAAACAAGACTTTGTGGTGATATTTTGTTGTGAATAATAGGAAATGTAGAAAACACTGAACTCATATCGTCATTTATTTGACGAAAACAGGATTTTGCGGTGAAGAATAAGGAATATACAACACGCTGAACCCATAAGTGATTTCAAGTATTGTTTTAATGTTTGTTCTTTGGTATTATTATCAAATAAAAACAGCGGGAACCTTGAAAAACCTTTTCCGCTCAAGCGGAATTCGAGTTCAAGAAAAGCAACACAGATGAGGGAATAAACCAGAATAGGAAATAAACATTTTGCCGAATGAAAAGGTGTTGAAAATAAATCCGCTGCAAAAGAATGGAAATCAAAACAACAAGCGCGAGGAAAAGCCGCGTGTTTTGGTGGCAGATGATGAGCCAAACATTCTGCGGGCCATGTCTTTAGTGCTTAAATCAAAGTTTGATGTTACCACAGTAAAAAGTGGCGATAAAGCAATTGAAAAGATCCAACAGGGCATGGATTTTGATGTGATTTCATTGGACCTGCAAATGCCCGGGCTGTCAGGCATTGAATCGCTCAAAGCTATAAAACAATTGAGCCCTTCTACGGAAGTGTTAATCGTTACAGCCCATTCAGATCTTGAATCAGCAAAAGGAGCTCTCAAATTTGGAGCTTATGATTACATTAACAAACCATTCGATAATGCTGAATTAATTGCAGCATTCTACAAAGGTGTGAAACGCCGAAGAAATGCAATGGGAGCGGGAAAAACCAAAGAACAGCTTGCGTTTGTCAAGGCACAGTTGATGCAGTCGGAAAAATTTTCCGCTATCGGGCAACTTTTGTCCGGAGTTGCCCATGAATTAAACAACCCCTTGGCCGCGGTCATTGGTTTCTCAGAACTTCTTCTTGCGAGAGAATGCTCACCTGATATAATCCGAAACTATCTGGAAAGAATAAACAAAAACTCTCTACTTTGCAAAAATATCGTTAAAAAGCTGCTTTCATTTTCCAGAAAAGAGGAATCAAAACTGGAATATATCCGGATCAATCAAGTTATTGAAAGCACCCTTGACCTTAAACAGTATGATTTCAGAGTAGATAGCGTTCAGGTGGTCAGACAATTAGCAGATAATATGCCTAATACAATGGCTGACTTCTACGAACTCCAGCAAGTATTTCTGAACATGATCAATAATGCGCACCAGGCAATGAAAATGGATGCGGAGACGCGAACGCTGACCATTAAGAGCGAATTTGATAAAAAAACAATACGCATCAGTTTCCTTGATACCGGGCCTGGCATCCCCAAAAAAAATCTCCATAAGATTTTTGAACCGCTTTTTACCACAAAAAAAAGAGATGAAGGCACAGGGCTCGGTTTAAGTGTTTGCCATGAAATCATCAAAAAACATAATGGTGATATCTTTGTGGCCAGTGACAAACAAAAAGGAGCTTGCTTTGTAATAGAGCTCCCTCTTGTCGGCCAGCTCTCACAAACTGCGCCGATTCCCCATAAAAAACAAAATCCTTGAAAGAGGATTGTTTGTGCAGAGAACTTTTTATAACACCAGTATCGTCATTGCGAGCGAAGCGAAGCAATCTCACAACATGTTAATAATCCACAAGATTGCCGCGGCACTTTGTGCCTCGCAATGACCGGAACTGGACAAAAGGATTAGAGGATTAAGGGGTAAGGATTAATCCTTAATCCGTTTTCAGACGTCTCATAACATAGGCCAGTATTCCGCCATGTCTGTAATAACTCAATTCTATTGGAGAGTCGATCCTGGCAGTAACCATAAATTCGATCTTTTCGCCGTCTTTCCGATCAGCGCAAACCAAAAGTTCCCCCCCGGGTTTTAGTTTGTTTTCAATACCTGTTATATTATATAGTTCGGTTCCATCCAGTTCAAGCGATCCGGCATTTTCATCGGATTTGAACTGAAGAGGCAAAATCCCCATGCACACAAGGTTGCTCCTGTGTATGCGCTCGAAACTTTCAGCAATTACAGCTTTAACTCCAAGCAAGGCCGTTCCTTTGGCTGCCCAGTCTCGAGAACTACCGGTGCCGTAGTCGCTGCCGGCTATAATCAGCAGGGGCGTCCTTTTCTTTTGATACCGCATGGCTGCTTCATAGATAGACATTTCTTTTCCTTCCGGCAAACAGATGGTCCATCCACCCTCTATGCCGGGCACAAGCCTGTTTTGAAGACGGATATTGCCGAATGCGCCCCGCAGCATAACTTCATGGTTTCCGCGCCGGGATCCAAAGGAATTAAAATCCAAGGGCGTTACGCCATGCTTAGCAAGATATACGCCTGCCGGACCGTCAGCAGGGATTGCGCCCGCAGGTGAAATATGGTCTGTTGTAACGCTGTCTCCAAGAAGAGCCAGAATCCTTGCTCCCTTGATATCCTGAAGTTTTGAAACCTCACGCGTTATTTTCTTAAAAAAAGGCGGCTCCTTAATATAGGTTGATTTTGAATCCCATTTGTAAATCGCTCCTTCAGGAGTCGGAATCGATTGCCACAGACTTGATCCTTCAAACGCCGTTGCATATGCTTTTCTGTATATTTCCGGTTTTATGGTCTTTTTAACAACCTTTTCAATCTCCTCCATGCCGGGCCATATTTCACTCAAATATACCGGCTTTCCGCTGGAATCAATCGATATGGGTTCTTTTTCAAAATCAATGTCCACCCTCCCTGCAATGGCATAAGCAACAACCAGTAGAGGTGATGCAAGAAAGTTGGCCCGGGTCAGGGGAGAAACCCTTCCTTCAAAATTACGATTGCCGCTTATAACAGACGCAGCCACGAGGTTGTGCTCCCTTATAGCACTTGCCACAGATTCCAGAAGGGGCCCGCTGTTGCCGATACAGGACGCGCATCCATAGGCAACGAGGTTGAAGCGCAACGTATCAAGATATTGCATCAGCCCCGCACTCTCAAGGTATTCCGTAACCACCCTGGAACCGGGCGCCAGGCTGGTTTTAACCCATGGCCTAGTACAAAGTCCGCGCTCAACAGCCTTTTTTGCCAGCAGCCCTGCCCCAACCATAGCCGAGGGATTTGAGGTATTAGTACAGCTTGTTATTGCCGCTATAACCACACAACCGTGGTCAATACTAAATGTATCCCCATCAATTCTGATCTCAACAGGTTTTGCGCTTTGCTGATTTGGGGAACTGATGTTTGCAAATGATTCCTTAAAGTCATTAATAAAACACTGTTTCATTTTTAAAAGAGGGATCCGCTGCTGAGGACGCTTTGGGCCTGCCAGGCTCGATTCTATAGCGCTCATATCCAGATGGATACTATCGTTGTAAATCGGGTCCGGCATTGTCTCTGTTCTGAAAAGGCCCTGGGCTCTGCAATAGTTTTCAACAAGGGCGATATTTTTTTGTGACCGACCCGATAGACGAAGGTACTTGATTGTTTCATCATCTACAGGGAAAAAACCCATGGTTGCTCCGTACTCTGGAGCCATATTGGATATTGTCGCCCGATCTTCGCAGCTCAGGCTCCTTACGCCTGGCCCGTAGAATTCAACAAATTTGCCGACCACCCCTTTTTTCCGAAGCAGCTCGGTTATGGTAAGCACAAGATCTGTGGCCGTGGCTCCGTCAGGAAGAGTGTTGTCCAGGCAACATCCGACTACCCGTGGAGTAAGCATAAAATAAGGGTTGCCTAACATCACGGCCTCGGCCTCAATACCGCCGACACCCCAACCGAGCACACCGATTCCGTTAATCATCGTGGTGTGGGAATCAAGGCCGACAAGGCTGTCCGGGAAAGCGATCCTTTGCCCATTTTCTGTCTTTATGAATATTACCCTTGCCAGGTATTCCAGGTTAACCTGATGAATAATGCCTGTTGCCGGAGGCACTACATTAAAATTTTTAAAATTTTTCTGCCCCCAGCGCAAAAAGGCATAACGCTCTGAATTACGTTGAAACTCCTTTTTAACATTATACTCAAAGGATCTTGCAGAACCGAAAGAGTCAACCTGAACCGAGTGATCAATTACCAGTTCAACAGGGATGTTAGGATTGATTTTCATGGGATCGATATTAAGGCGATTTGCGGCATCTCGCATAGCAGCCATATCAACAAGAGCCGGAACCCCTGTGAAATCCTGGAGCAGGATTCGGGCAGGCATGAAAGGAACCTCATTGTTTCCGGAAACCTTTGGATTCCATCTTGCCATATTTTCTACGTCATCGGCATTCACGACAATATTGTCTTCATTCCTGAGCAGGTTTTCCAAAAGTATCTTTATGCAAAAAGGAAAATAATCGATATCGGCAAAACCCGAATCTGCAATTTTTTTCAGATCATAGTATACAAAAGGACCATCAGATGTGTTGAGAATCGACCTTGTTCCAAAACTGTTTTTGCATGCTGTCATATCTTTTCCTTCCACGTTTCAGAGATTCAGGATTCACGGTTAGAGGACGATTAAGATTGAACCGTAAATTTTTGTTAAAAACTAAAATTTACCAATCGTCAATTGAAATTTAACAATATATTTTTAAGCTGTTTCTTTCTTTTATTCTTGACAAAATTTTGCAGGTTGTTTATAAGCTCAACCTTAAAATCAAACTTTATATGCTGATTTTCATGTGTTAATATTAATAAGGAAACGATACTGGGAATGAGGCTAAACGATTTACTGAAGCAAAAAAAAGCCGCAATTGTTAAACAATGGTTTGACATGGTGGTTAATACTTATCCTCACGACACCTCCCGGTTTCTCAAGGACCAGAAAGATCCTTTTGCCAATCCTGTTGGAAACACCATTTCGCAGGGCATTGGGCCTCTATTTGATGAATTAATCAATAAAATGGATCAAACAATAATAACATCGTTTTTGGAACCCATCCTCAAAATCAGAGCTGTCCAGGTAATGTTTTCTCCCTCACAAGCTGTTGCCTTTATCTTTTCCTTGAAACAAGCAATTAGAAAAAATTTAAAAAAAGAACTTTGCGATAATAAGATTTTAAATGAGTTGTTGCTGTTCGAGTCAAAGATCGATGAACTTGGATTAATGGCCTTTGATGTTTTTATTAAATGCAGGGAACAAATTTACGCGATTAAGGCAACCGATGAAAGAAACAGAACCTTCAGAGCATTTGAAAGGGCCGGCCTTGTAACCGAAATCGAAGATAACAGACCGTGCGATTAATTTCAGATACGTATTTTAATATATTTTGGGCTACACAGCGAGGTAATGTTAAATGAATGTAAAGTACTTATTTTCCCTCATAGCGGTTATTGTGCTGATTTCGTTAGCCTATGTGGGAGTTGAGGCGGCTGGACTTCAGGTTCTTTTTGGCATCATAATACCTTATATAGCCGTACTCATCTTTATCGTGGGGTTTATATATCGTGTAATGGACTGGGCGAATTCACCTGTTCCATTCCGTATTCCCTCTACATGCGGTCAGCAGAAATCACTCCCCTGGATCAAACATTCCAAGATAGACAACCCGTTTACTGCCGGCGGCGTAATTGTGCGGATGTTTTTTGAAATACTTTTTTTCCGCTCATTATTCAGGAACACCAAGTGCAGATTGAATGAAGGAACTAAAATCTCATATGTATGGGAAAAGTGGTTGTGGCTTGCGGCATTGGCATTCCACTATTCTTTTCTTACCGTGCTGATAAGGCATCTGCGGTTTTTTCTTGAGCCCGTGCCTGCATGTTTGCAGTTGCTGGAAAATGTCGATAGTTTCTTCCAGGTCGGATTGCCCGGGCTCTTCCTGTCCGGCGCGGTTCTTCTGGCATCTGTAGTCTTTCTATTTTTAAGAAGAATCTATATTCCGCAGGTGAGATATATTTCCCTTGCTGCCGATTTTTTTCCACTTTTCCTTATTATCAGCATAGCTATTACCGGCATTCTCATGCGTTATTTCACAAAGGTGAACGTCGTAGGCGTTAAAGAGTTTGCAATGGGTTTAGCAACACTTCATCCAACTGTTCCTGATGGCATAGGAAGTATTTTTTATGTCCATCTGTTTCTTGTAAGTGTTCTTTTTGCATATTTCCCTTTCAGCAAACTTATGCATATGGGAGGTGTGTTTTTGAGCCCTACCAGGAATCTGCCGAACAATACCCGCGCTGAAAGACATATCAACCCCTGGAATCCCGTTGTCAAGGTTCATACATACGAAGAGTATGAAGATGACTTCAGGGAAAAAATGATAGAAGCTGGACTTCCAGTGGAAAAGGAGAGCTAATGGCTGAACTTCCCAAATCAGATGAATTATTTTCGAAAATTAATTATAATCCGCCACAAAGCGGATGGATGGATACCCCTACGGTAATTAGAGACGGGATGTTTTGTTATGCCGCTAAACCTAAAAGCGTTGAAACACTTGGTCTCCCCTACCCCAGGGAATGGAATCCTAAACATGAGGACTGGCTGCTTCCAGAAAACTGGAAAGAGATAATTTATGAAGGGATGAAGGATCGGCTGGCGCGGTTCAGGTCCTTTAAGATTTTCATGGATATCTGTGTTCGGTGCGGAGCATGCGCCGACAAATGCCACTTCTTTATCGGAACAGGCGACCCGAAAAATATGCCGGTTCTCAGGGCCGAACTTATACGATCTGTATATAGAAATGATTTTACAACCTTCGGGAAAATGCTCGGAAGGCTTGCAGGCGCGAGAAAACTTACTTTAGATGTTTTAAAAGAGTGGTGGTACTATTTTTTCCAGTGTACCGAATGCCGGCGCTGCTCGGTCTTTTGTCCATACGGCATTGATACTGCCGAAATCACCATGCTTGGCAGGGAGCTGCTCAATCTTCTTGGCCTTAACATTGACTGGATAGCGACGCCTGTTTCAAATTGTTACAGGACAGGAAATCATATGGGAATCCAGCCTCATGCATTTAAAGATATGCTTGATTTCTTTGTAGATGAAATTGAAGAAATAACAGGAGTAAGAGTAAACCCTCAATTTAATAAAAAAGGCGCGGATATTCTTTTTATTACCCCGTCCGGAGATGTGTTTGGCGATCCCGGCACATATACCTGTATGGGATATATGATACTGCATCATTATTTAAAGGAAAAATACGGGCTTAATATTACATGGAGCACATATGCTTCTGAGGGCGGAAATTTTGGCCTTTTCACTTCCAATGAAACCATGAAACGGCTTAACGCAAAAATGTATGCTGAAGCCAAAAGGCTGGGAGTAAAATGGATTCTCGGAGGAGAGTGCGGACATATGTGGCGGGTTATAAATCAGTTCATGAGCACCATGAACGGGCCTGCCGATTTTCTCGAAGAACCGGTTAGTCCGATAACAGGCACAAAGTTCGAGAATGCCAAATCCACCAAGATGGTTCATATTGTTGAGTTTACCGCAGATCTTATCAAACACGGCAAGCTTGATCTTGATCCCTCCAGGAACGATCATTTAAAGGTTACATTTCATGATTCCTGTAATGTTTCCAGGGGCATGGGGATGTTTGATGAGCCAAGGTATGTTATAAAAAATGTGTGCAATAATTTTTATGACATGCCCAGAAACTGCATAAAGGAGCAGACATTCTGCTGCGGCAGCGGGTCCGGCCTGAATGCAAGTGAAGATATGGAATTACGGCTTGCCGGAGGTCTGCCAAGGGCTAATGCCGTAAAATATGTTCATGATAAACATGATGTGAACATGCTGGCCTGTATATGCGCAATTGACAGGGCCGTGCTTCCGCCTCTTATGAAGTACTGGGTTCCGGAAGTGGATGTTACAGGCACACATGAACTGGTGGCCAATGCCCTGATCTTGCCCGGAGAAAAGGAAAGAACCGTTAACCTGCGTGGAGAAGAAACACCGGGCAAACCGGACAAATAGAGCGATCCTGATGGATATTATATGCGACCTGCTTTTCCCGGCTGGTAGTGGACGGCTGATTCAGCATTAATGGAGGGTGAAGTTGATGAATGATAAAAACAAGATAATCACCGGTTTAATCATCTTTATTGTGATTATTACATTTCCTTTTTGGTATAATATGGGGAAAGCATCTCCTGTACCTGAACCAAAATTGACCGACAAGGCAAAACTCGAAAAAGAATGCATTGAGCCAAAGGAGTTTATGAAGGCAGAGCACATGCAGATACTTGATGTCTGGAGAGAAGCTGTTGTAAGAAATGCCAGCAGGGTTTATGTGAGCAAAACAGGCAAAAATTTTAATATGAGTCTTGCCGGCGGAGATGATTCATGTATTGGATGCCATTCCAGCAAGGCTGATTTTTGTGATAAATGCCACAATTATGCATCGGTAAGACCTTACTGCTGGACTTGTCATATTGAGCCGCCAAAGGAGAAGAAGTAATGGAAAACAGCAGAAGAAGCTTCTTAAAAATAGCTGGTATTTCAGCTCTTGGTTTAGGGACAAAGCCTGTTCTAAATGCATTTGCTTCTGGTGGACAGAGCGAAAAGCGTGAAGCTGAAATCCGGAAAAATCCAGCTGCTTTAAAAGCAAAAAGATGGGCTATGGTTATAGATACCAGAAAGTACGAGTCTGAAGAGGACCTCGGGCCGATTGTTGAGGCTTGCAACAAGATCCATAATATCCCTAAGCATACAAACAAAAGACACGAAATCATGTGGATATGGATTGACGAATTTAAATATGTCTTTACAAACCAGGAACATGAATTTGTTGATGACAGGGTAAAACATTTGCCATTCCTGGTGCTTTGCAATCATTGCGAGAAACCCGCATGTGTCAGAGCCTGTCCGACCAAGGCAACCTTTAAGCGGGAGGACGGAATTGTTCTAATGGACTTTCATCGCTGCATAGGGTGCAGGTTTTGCATGGCTGCATGCCCCTACGGATCGAGAAGCTTTAATTTCAGAGATCCACGTCCCTTTATCAAGGAGGAGAACAAAGAATTCCCCACAAGGATGAAAGGGGTTGTGGAAAAGTGCAATCTTTGCGCTGAAAGGCTGGCTGTTGGAAAAATGCCGGCCTGTGCGGAAGCATCAAACGGAGCAATAGTTGTTGGGGATCTTCACGATTCTGAGTCTGAAGTCAGAAAATTATTGAAAAATAACTATACAATTCGTCGAAAACCGGAGCTTGGTGCAGGACCGGCCATTTACTACATAGTATGAGGTTATTATGCTTGAATTAGCACTTAAAGGCGGCAAGAAATACTGGATATTTATTATAGGACTGCTCGCTGTTATGGGCATTGCTTTTGGTTTCTGGCTGTGGCAACTTAGTTTCGGCCTTGGGATTACAGGTATGAGCAGAGACGTTTCATGGGGTTTTTATATTGCCCAGTTTACATTCCTTGTCGGTGTTGCGGCAGGGGGTGTTATGGTGGTTCTTCCATATTACCTCCATGACTATAAAGCTTTCGGCAGGATTACTATCTTAGGTGAGTTCCTAGCTATAGCGGCTGTTATCATGTGTCTTATGTTTATTATTGCAGATCTTGGACAACCTATGCGCGCTCTTAATGTTATGCTTTATCCAACGCCGGGATCTGTCCTTTTCTGGGATATGATAGTTTTAAACGTGTATCTTTTACTGAATATCATTGTGGGTTGGAATGTGATCGAGGCGGAACGGAATAATGTGCATTATCCAGGCTGGGTAAAGACGCTGGCAATTGTTTCAATTATATGGGCGCCGGCTATCCATACTGTAACAGCATTTTTATACTGTGGTTTGCCGGGAAGGGGATTCTGGCTAACCGCTATTCTTGCTCCGAGATTTCTTGCTTCAGCCTTTGCCGCAGGCCCTGCATTATTAATTCTTTTGTGCCTTATCATCAGGAGGGTAACAAAATTTGATCCGGGCAGAGAACAGATTCAATCTCTTGCCAAAATTGTTACATATGCAATAATAATTAATGTATTTTTCTTCCTTTGTGAAATATTTGTAGTCTTTTACAGCAGAATACCAAGCCATATGGCTCATATACAATACCTTTTTTTCGGGTTTCACGGATATGGCGCTTTGGTTCCATGGATGTGGGCATCAATGGCGTTTATGTTGACATCTATTATTCTCCTTGTTAATCCTGTTACCCGCAAAAATGAAGCTGTTCTGGCTTTTGCGTGCGTAATACTGTTTATCGGAACATGGATTGACAAAGGTCTCGGAATGATCTCAGGCGGATTTGTGCCTAATCCTCTTCATCATGTTACCGAATATATCCCAACGCTGCCGGAGATTGTTATATCTCTCGGTGTTTGGGCAACCGGTTTTTTTGTATTAACCCTGCTTTTCAAGATTGCCGTTACTGTTAAGGAAGAGGTTTCCGGGGTATAAAAAATAGTTCTATAGTATGAGACCTTTGAAAAATGAATAAGGTCTCAATATAATATACATAAAAAGGGTTCATAATTTATCGATGGACCCTTTTTATATTTTAGTTTTATTATTTTCCAAACCGATGTTTGCCGCAGAAAATGTATAAGCCGGAACCTTTGGCAAGACATGCCAGTGTCATGTTTAATTTTGTTGCGATCTCTACGGCAATGGAAGTGGGACGCGACATTGCGAGTATAACAGGGATTCTTGCCCTTGCAGCCTTCTTGACAAGTTCATAACTGATGCGGGAAGAAAGGATAAGGAGTGATGCCCTGTTGAGCGTATTGTCCAAAAAGAGCTTCCCAACAGCCTTATCAACAGCGTTATGACGGCCAACATCCTCGGCAACGGATAACAGTTCAAAATCTGAATTATACAGGGCAGCAGCATGAGCTGCATGTGTATCAAAACGCAATGGTTGATGACAGGAAAGCCCTTCAAGACAATTTACAGCTGAGTTGACATCTATTATAATTTCATCTGCCATGGGAGGAGTGATTTGATAAAAATTGTCAACCATGTCCCGCCTCTCGAAAAGATGGGATATTTTATTTTTTCTTGATTCGCTAAGGGTAATGGCAACTACATTGGTATCTGCATCATCTTTAAATGATAGTGATGTTAAATCACCAGGAATATCAATGAGTTCTTCATAAAGGCTAAAACCGGCTACATGCTGAAGTTCATTGCCGGGTGTGCGCATAATAACACAGTATGGTTTTCCCTGAACCAGAATTGACAAAGGCTTTTCATTAATAAGTTTGTGTCGCGCTGAAATTGTGTGTTTTTTATCAATAAAAACAACCTGATGATTTGAAAAAGTATTCAACAAGACCTCCATGTGTAAAAATATAGTTTAAAATTTTTTACTTGACAAAATAGTTTAATAAAATAGAAGATCATTGTTTTTATTAGTTGAAAGTTTCATAATAAGTCAAATGTTTAATATTGAAAGTCGTTAAAATTAAGAGGGGAGCTAAATCAGATGTACGCTATAGTTGCTTCAGGTGGAAAACAATATAAAATTCATGAGGGGGAAACCTTAAGGGTTGAAAAAATTCCAGGAGAGACTGGTGACTTTGTTTCTTTTGATAAAGTCCTCATGTTTTCAGATGGTAAAACTGTAAATATCGGCAGACCGCTTCTTGATAATATAGTGGTTAAGGGACATATTATTCAGCAGGAAAAAACAAAAAAAATAATTGTCTTCAAGTATAAGAAACGAAAAAGATACCGCAAAAAGCAAGGTCATCGCCAGCAGCTTACTGCTGTTATGATAGATAATATTGAAGCATAAATAATAATATTTATAACAGGTTAGCCTCTAAGACACAAAAGCGCGACAAAGGGATATTGTTTGTATTATAACCCCTGCCTGCCGCAGACAAGTTGGCGTCTTGGTGGCAGAATTATTACGCAAGGAGTAGAAATAATGGCACATAAAAAAGCCGGCGGCAGTTCAAAAAACGGTCGCGACAGCAATGCACAAAGGCGTGGTGTTAAACGATATGGCGGAGAAAAGGTCGTAGCCGGAAATATACTGGTTCGCCAGCTTGGGACAAAAATTCATCCAGGAGATAATGTTGGAATGGGTCGAGATTATACATTATTTGCCACCATTGACGGGATTGTTGCTTATGAACGAAAGGGCCGTTCACAAAAGAAAGTAAGCGTTTATGCAGCGTGAAATTCATTGATGAAGCAATTATTACTGTTCAGTCCGGAGATGGAGGCAGCGGGTGTGTAAGTTTCAGACGTGAGAAATTTATACCCCACGGAGGACCGGATGGAGGGGACGGCGGAAAAGGCGGGGATGTTGTTTTTGTGGCGACATCAGGGAAACGCACCCTGTATCAGTTTCGATACAGAAAGCAACTGAAAGCTAAAAACGGCGTTTACGGACAGGGCAGACAAAAGAAAGGCAAAAATGGTGAAGATCTTAAAATAGAAATTCCCATTGGCACCCTGGTCTTTAATGCCGAAACCGGACTCCTGATAAAAGATTTTGTTAAAGCAGGCGAAGCTTTTGTTATAGCAAAAGGCGGTAGAGGCGGCCTGGGAAACACACGGTTTAAATCGTCAACAAACCGCAGCCCGCGGTTTGCCCAGCCCGGTGAACCCGGCGAAACACTGAATCTAAAGATAGAGCTCAAACTCCTTGCGGATGTGGGAATCATAGGTCTTCCCAATGCAGGAAAATCCACCCTTATCAGCGTAATTTCTTCTGCGCGGCCCAAAATAGCCGATTACCCCTTTACAACACTTACACCCAACCTCGGCGTAGTTCAAACAGACCTGAAAGAGCCTTTTCGGGGAGAACCTTTTGTTGTAGCCGATATACCCGGATTGATATCAGGAGCACATAAAGGGGCCGGGCTGGGTATAAGCTTTCTAAAACACATAGAGCGAACCCGGATCCTTGTTCATCTTATCGATATATCCTCTATTGACACGAACCATCCCCTTGATGCTTATAATACTATAAACATGGAACTTGCGCTATACAGCGAGAATCTTGCAAAAAAGCCTCAGGTTGTTGTATTGAATAAACTTGATATTCCAGGCGCCAAAGAAGCGGCAGATATATTTCAATCCGCTGCCAAGGAAAAAAACATAGTATTAATTTCCGCCATTACCGGAAAAGGGGTTAACCATTTAATATTACGGATACTTGAGCTATTAGATAAAACGTATGAATAAAAACCGAACATCTTGTTTTAATAGCGCAAAGCGTGTTGTTGTCAAGGTCGGCAGTGGAGTTCTCACCGAAGATAACGGGTTGAATCTAAAAACTATCAGATCCATCAGCAGGCAAATTTGTTATCTTATTGACGCGGGAATGGAGATTATCCTTGTTTCATCCGGGGCTATGGCATCAGGGTTAAGGAAAGTCGGACTTTCCAGAAGACCTGATGAAATTCCCAAAAGGCAGGCAATTGCCGCTGTTGGTCAGGCCGGACTTATCATGGCGTATGAAAAGGCATTTGCCAGATATGGGAAAAGAGTAGCTCAGATTCTTCTAACCAGCGAAGATCTCAGCAACCGAAAAAGATACTTAAATGCTCGAAACACTTTAAGCACGTTGTTGTCATGGCAGTTTGTTCCGATTATTAACGAAAATGATACTGTTGCAGTGGAAGAGATTAAATTTGGAGATAATGACAATCTTGCCGCCATGATTACAATGCTGATGGATGCCGATATTCTAATTAATCTTACCGATATTGACGGGCTTTATAATAAAGATCCTCGCAACAATCCAGATGCAAAACTGATTACGGTTGTATCCACAATAAAAAAGAGCATTGAAAAACTTGCGAGTGATATTCCAGGCGCCCTCGGAACCGGGGGAATGATGGCAAAGATAAATGCTGCAAAGAAGGTTACTGCAGCTGGAATACCTATGATAATTGCGGGTGGTGCAAAATCGGATATTTTGAAAAAGATTTTTTCCGGAAAAGAGTATGGAACCTTTTTTGTTCCGAAAAAGGAAAAGCTTGCAGGACGTAAATGCTGGATTGCCTATAGTTTGAAGCCTAAGGGGGTTATCAGAATTGATAACGGTGCCGCAACCGCGATACTTAAAAAGGGGAAGAGTCTTCTTCCAGGCGGTATAATTGGTGTAGAAGGTAAATTCAGTGCGGGAGCACCTGTAGAATTTCAAATGGAGGATAACAGGAAATTGGGGACAGGCCTTGTCAATTACAGCGCAGCCGATATACGCAAGATCATGGGGCTCAAGTCAAGCAAGATTAAGGAGCGTCTCGGATATAAGCCTTACGACGAAGTTATACATAGAGACAACCTGGCTATTACATATTATGATTAACACATTAGGTGTTAGGTTAAAGCAATTTGTTGTTTTGTCAAACCCTTAATACTTTGATGGTTTTATAATTTCTTCGTGCTCTTCGTGGTAAAAAAAATTCAAGGAGGAAAAATGTCTGTTGAATTAACGGTTCTGGAGATAGCAAAAGCCGCAAAATCTGCTTCAATAGAAATGGCAAAATGCCCGTCAATTAAAAAAAACGGGGTTCTTCTTGGAATTGCCGGTAAAATAGAAACAGAAGCTTCATATATAAAGGAAGAAAACAATAAGGATCTTTCACGTGCAAAGGAGATGGGGCTTTCAAGTGCAATGATTGATCGGCTTACCATATATGATTCAACCATAAAATCCATGGCTGATGGGCTGAGAGAAGTAGCGCAGCTTGACGACCCTGTCGGTTCCATGAGCAAGACATTGATAAGACCCAACGGTTTGCAGGTGGCACGTATGCGCATACCTTTGGGCGTTATCGGCATAATTTATGAGTCAAGGCCAAATGTTACCGTGGATGCTGCCGGCCTTTGCCTGAAAGCCGGAAATGCGGTTATACTTCGCGGCGGTTCCGAGGCATTCCATTCAAATCAGGCATTAGCCGGAATTATAGGCAACGCTCTTCTTGAAAATGGTCTTCCTGAATCTGCGGTTAATGTTGTGCCGGTTAGAGACAGGGCTGCCGTTAATGCGCTGTTAAAGCAGGAGAAATTTGTTGATCTTATTATACCGCGTGGCGGCGAGGGTTTGATCCGTTTTGTAGTGGAAAATTCAAAGATACCTGTATTAAAACATTATAAAGGCGTATGCCATGTATATGTTGATGATAGCGCGGAGCTGTTTATGGCCGAAGAGATATGTTTCAATGCAAAGGTTCAGCGCCCCGGCGTATGTAATGCCATGGAAACAATGCTTGTTCACAAATCGGTGGCTCAGGAATTTTTGCCAGCTATCGAAAAACGCTTTGTTAAGGCCGGGGTTGAAATCAGGGGTTGCCCTGAAACATGCCGTATCCTGCCAAAAACAATAAAGGCATCGGAAGAAGACTGGCCAGCTGAATACCTGGGCCTCGTTATTGCTGTAAAGGTGGTGGATAATATGGATCAGGCCATCGCACACATAGCAAGATACGGTTCCAGCCATACGGAAGCTATTGTTACATCAGATTATAATAGAGCAAGGCGCTTTGTCCGCGAGGTGGATTCTTCGGTTGTTCTTGTAAATGCTTCAACACGCTTCAACGATGGGGGGCAGCTCGGATTAGGAGCTGAAATCGGCATAAGTACTTCTAAACTTCACGCCTTTGGACCAATGGGTTTGAAAGAGCTTACCGCCACCAAGTTTGTAGTTTTCGGAGATGGGCAGATAAGGCTTTAAATAATGCATATAGGACTTTTTGGCGGTACATTTAATCCGATTCATAATGGACATCTAAGAGCTGTCGAAGAGGTGCAAAAAGGGTTTTCTTTAGATGAAATCCATCTTATTCCATCCGCCCTTCCCCCGCATAAAGAGCAAAAAAATCTTGCTGACGCAAAAAACCGTATGGAGATGATACGCCTCGCTGTTGCAAGCCGCCCCGCCCTTATGAAAGCGGTCACTGTTTCCGATGTTGAACTGAAACGTTCCGGGCCTTCATATACAATCGACACTGTTTGCCATTTCAAATCCATATCACCGAAAAAAAGCCGGCTTTATCTTATCATCGGCCTTGATGCTTTCCTTGAGATAGACACATGGAAATCTTATATGGACATTTTCATGCTTACCTCCTTTATTGTAATTCCCAGGCCGGGGGCGTGGAGCTCTGATAAGACCATTATCCTGAAATCCATTGAAAATTATCTAAAAAAGACCATATCTCACGATTATGACTATTCTTTTTCGCAATCATGCTTTATCCATGCTGATAAACAGCCTGTTTTTTTCTTTGATATAAGCCCGATAAATATTTCATCAACAAAAATACGCAAACTTATCAACCAGGGCATGTCTATTAAATCTTTAGTTCCTGAAAAGGTGGAAGAATTTATTAAAACAAAAGGACTTTATCTATGATCAATGATCTTGATGGGCTTCTTGCTCATTATGTTAAAGCAGTTATGGGGAAAAAGGCAACCGATCTTGTAGTTCTTGATGTCCGGGGGCTGACTTCTATCGCGGATTTTTTTATCATTTGCAGCGGCAGTTCAACCCGCCAGGTTATGGCGATTGCCGAATCTATTAAGGTTGATCTCAAAAAGCATGGAATAAAGACGCTTAACGTGGAGGGTATAAAGGAAGGGCGCTGGGTTTTGCTCGACTACGGCCATATTATCATTCATGTTTTTTATGAACCTTTGCGCGGTTTCTATGACCTTGAGGGATTATGGACAGATGCAAAAAGGGTAATAACCGAAAGTATGGCTGAAGAACCAACCTTGAAAAGTGTAAACTACGCAACAAAGGACACTTAAAATCCTATGACAAGGAATAAAAAACCCTGCATGTTGATGATTCTGGATGGATGGGGAATCAACCCCAACCATGACGGAAACGCTGTTTATCTTGCAAAAACCCCCTGCCTGGACATGCTGAAGAAAGAATATCCTAATACCAGCCTCCTGTGTTCTGGTGAAGCTGTGGGGCTTCCAGAGGGCGTAATGGGTAATTCCGAGGTTGGTCATCTAAATATTGGGGCAGGAAGGATAGTCTTTCAGGATTTACTCAGAATAAACACGGCAATTAATGATGGATCATTTTACGAAAATCAGGCCATAAACTCCGTAATATCTAAAGTAAAGGCTAATAATTCCACGCTTCATATGATGGGGCTTGTTTCAGACGGAGGTGTGCACAGCCATATTAATCATCTGTTTGCCCTTCTGAATATGGCTAAACAAAAGGGGCTCAGACGGGTTTATATACACGTCATAACAGATGGCCGCGATACACTGTCCGACAGTGGAGCAGGATATGTGAAAGAGCTGCAGGATTATATCGACTCCATCAATTTTGGCTTTATTGCAACCATTTGCGGCCGTTTCTATGCCATGGACAGGGATAGCAGATGGGACCGTACGGAAAAGGCTTTCCGTTTGTACACGCTGGGTGAAGGAATAAAAGAAAAAAGCCCTGTAGAAGCGGTAAAAAATGCATATATGCGGAAGGAAACAGATGAATTTATCCGCCCAACCGTAATTACAGGCAAGGATGATAAGGCTCTGGGAACAATAAAAGATGGTGATGGAATTATATCTTTCAATTTTCGCGCCGACCGCGCCAGACAGATAACCAAAGTCTTTACAGACCCTGTTTTTGATCAATTTAAAAGAGAACCTCTGCCAGAGCTTTGCGAATATCTCTGCATGACCATATACGATGAAAAGTTTACTTTGCCTCTGGCCTTTTCCCCTGTTCATCTGGATAAAATCCTGGGACAGGTAATAAGCGAGCAGGGATTAAGACAGCTCAGAATTGCGGAAACAGAAAAGTATGCCCATGTAACCTATTTTTTTAACGGCGGGGAAGAAAAGCCTTTCTCACTCGAGGATCGATGTCTCATCCCGTCGCCACGCGAGGTTGCAACCTATGACTTAAAGCCTGAAATGAGCGCCCCGCTGGTGACTGAAGAGATTATTTCACGCTTGAAATCAAACAGCTATGACCTGATTATTCTAAACTTTGCCAACATGGATATGGTGGGTCATACAGGGGTTCTTGAGGCTGCAATCAAAGCATGCGAAACAGTTGACAAATGTGTAAGGAAAATAGCAGATGAAATGCGGCTGATAGGTGGCGTTATTCTGATTATCTCAGATCACGGTAATGCGGAAAAAATGATAAATGAAAACAACCATGTCCATACCGCCCATACACTCAATCCTGTTCCTTTTATATTAGTTGACGATAATTACAAAAATGCTGAATTAAAATCCGGAATCCTTGCGGATGTCGCCCCCACCATCCTGAATATCTTAGGGATTGACAAACCAGAAGAGATGACCGGAAATTCTTTGATCGTCTTCAAAAACCCGGACAGATAAACTCGTAAAAAGTCGGATTCATCTAATGTGTCATTTCGACCGCAGGGAGAAATCTTATCTTTTCAATACAAATCCATCAAGATTGCATAATTCTTAAAAAATTGATATAAAGGCTACTAACTGATAATATTCTGAATATATAAAGAAATCTGTAATAAACCTGAGATAAAAGCGAGTATTACTGTTTAAATTGTCGGTCACAATATATTGATATCAACATCCTAATCTCAAATTGAGCATTCTCATTTCCCACTGGAAACTGACCTGTACCGGCTGCAAGCTTTGGCAAGAAATGTTCATTCTTGAAGATCATTTAGTTGTCCCAATCTTCCAGCACATTATGATATTGAGAAGACATCTGAACTTCAAAACGTCCGGCGAAAAAGCCTTCGAAGGCTTATCCGGTTTTCTGTTTAATATTGAAGATTCCCTGTAGCAAGCTACAGGGAATGCGCTCACTATTGCGGTTCAAATTTTTGTAATATACATCTAAAAAAACTGTTTTTACTAATTTTTGGACAACTATCATGAAATCGGTGGGAATAGCCAAAAACCATATAATAACTGGTTATATATGATGATGAATGAGATTAAATACAGACTGGGCGAATTTATCATCACAGAGTATGACAGGTTCTTGTTTACCTGGGAAATGAATATAGGTCTGGGCGCACAGCGAAGCGGGAGATGCTTTATCGGTGGTAATGTTCTTGTAATTGAACCCTGGGACCGTGAAGAGGCTGGCTACTTGAAATTGGAGTTCCATCAACATTTGATGAAATTGCCGGCATGGAACAAGACCCGCTATTATTGTTTTGCTTCCAGTCTTAGCAAAATTGGTACTGAACAAAGCCTTAAAAGTTATCTGATAGAGCAGTTGTCAATCGACAAAACTGGCGTAAGAGCAGCCGGCATCAATGTACCGGACACATTCCGGCTCAGTCGATACAAAATTATTGTCAGCGAAAACAGCCTCATTTCATGGCAAACCATAGGAGAATTTAACAAAACGATTACCGGAAAATGCTTTACCGAATCAGGAATCCTTTTTATAGGTCCTAAGGAAGATGAATTAGATGAAGGTCAAAGCAGACAATATTTTTTAAATGGGCTCAAAAAGCTGCCGCAATGGGACAAAACTTTTGCATGGGGCCAATATGGATCTCTCAGAATTTGTAAGGAACCAAAACCCCGGAAATCTTACGCGGCAATTTTGAAGCCGGAGGTTGTGAAGGTTAGTACAGATAACAATATATCGTTTATTCAGGGTCAAGAACTCCGAAAAGAAAGGATCTCAAAGCTTAAAGAATCAGGCTTAGAGTGCTTAAAAATAGCGTGGCATCGTGTTATTGAGTGGAAAAAATGGGATCGTTTAAAGCCTTTGATAATAAAAGGTATTTTCCTTGGATTGGGTGTTTTTATGCTCATTATTAAAAAACTTGAGTTTTTTACCCGCAGGGCAATAGAATATTTTCGCAAACATCGTGAGAAATAGGTCGGTATTTTCATGCACCGGAAATTCTCTGATCGTCTTCAAAAACCCGGACAGATAAACTCGCAAAAAATCCCCTTGGCCTGTCATTTATTGACATAAAAACTACTAACTGATATTATTACAAAATTATAAAAGTGGAATAAACCTGATCCTCATCTCAAGCTGAGCATTCTGATTCTGATTCTCATCCTCCACTGAAAACTGACCTGTATTGACTGCAAACTTTGGCAAAAAACGTTCATTCTATCTGGGGCTCGGTGTCAAATCTTGGGGCTCGGTGTCAAATCTTGATTAGCACATTAGTGGAAGCAGAATGTCCTCTCGAAACTGTAAAACCAAATTCTTAAACTTCTATGCCCTTTTTTAAGTATATCAGATATTCGTTTTTTCATGGTATGATAGCTTTCGGCACTTTCCCCAGGATATTAATTCCTTTATCCACAAATTCACAAAAGGGAAGCTCCCTAAGCATTTTCCAGTATAATGGTTTCCGTCTTTTTCATAAATTAAAACTTCCGAGACGCCCCTGAAATTATAAGTTTCTATTTTGTCTGTTATATGACATGGTTTTAGGTGCGCGACGTTATGTGGTAAATAAAACCAGGAAATGCAACAATTAATCAATAAATTTAAATGTAAAGGAGTTAAAAATGGCAGAAGCAAAAGGATTGATGAAACCGGTAAAGCTGAAAAGTGACTTGGCAAAGTTTCTGGGAGCAAGAGAACTTCCCAGGACAGAGATCACAAAAAAACTATGGGACTACATTAAAGCAAATAAACTTCAGACAAAGACTGAAAATGGAAAACCTGAGAACGCAGGAAAGTTCATTGTGGCTGATGCGAGTTTGCTCCCGATCTTCAAAAACACAAAATCCAAAAGCAAATCAGGCAATGTCACTGACCTTACAAAGCTGAAAGAAGGCCAGACGATCAACATGATGCAGATGGCCGCTGTTGTCGGCGCAAACATAGAATAACCTTAAAGTGTCGGGCCTGCATATGAATAATGCATTTGAGCAACAGCCCGTGAGCAGAAACATGGGTCAAGAAACAGGCGGCAAGTCTGCTCTTGACTCATGTTAGCTGATAATTGAAGCTCCCCGCCACAAGCAGCGGGGAATGCGCTCGCTTTTGCGGTTCAATAAAGTTAACCCTCATTTCTCAAACCCCAAACTTCTCTAGCATATTCAAGCACTGCCCGATCACTGGAAAACTTTCCCATATTTGCAGTATTCAATATTGTCCGCCTAGCCCATTCCATGGGATTATAATATATACTGCTTGCTTCCTCCTGTTTTTGAACATACTGGCGATAATCAGCAAGCACAAAGTATTTGTCCCCATTATCAAGAAGAGCTTCTCGAATAGGCCAGAAAAGCCTGGGCTGCTCCGGCGAAAAATATCCATAATTAATCATATCCAAAGCCTTTTTTAATTCTGGATCGTTCAGATAATAATTATAAGGATTATAACCTCCGCTCCTCAGCTTTTTAACTTCTTCTTGATTCAATCCAAAGATGAATATATTTTTCTCGCCTACCTCTTCCATTATTTCTACGTTAGCACCGTCCAATGTACCAATTATAAGAGCTCCATTAAGGGCAAATTTCATATTTCCAGTACCGGATGCTTCTGTGCCTGCTGTAGATATTTGTTCGGATAAATCAGTTGCCGGGACAATTTTTTCCGCCTTGGAAACGCAGTAATTCGGCAAAAAAATTACTTTAAGTTTTTCATTAACATCAGGATCATTGTTTACTATTTCAGCAACAGAATTAATCAGCTTAATTATAAGCTTAGCTAAAAAATAACCGGGTGAAGCCTTACCGCCGAATATAATCGTCCTGGGAACAAGTTGTAATTCAGGTTTTTCTTTTAACCTATTATAAAGAGTTATAACATGTAAAATATTTAAAAGCTGGCGCTTGTATTCGTGTATGCGCTTCACATGGACATCGAAAAGAGTGTCCGGGTTTATGTCAATGCCGACTTTATGCATAACATAGTTGGCAAGCCTCTCTTTGTTTTCTTTTTTTACCTTCTGCCAGGCAACACAAAATTCAGGATCATCAGCATAGGGGATAAGTTCTTTTAATATATACAAGTCCGTTATCCAGCCTGAACCAATTACCGAAGTAATCAGTTGGGATAAGGCAGGGTTAGCCTGAAGAAGCCATCTCCTTGGGGAAATTCCATTGGTAATGTTTTTTATACGCCCTGGGAATAACTTATCGAAGTCTTTAAATAAACCATTTTTTATAATATCAGTATGAAGTCTTGAAACACCATTAACAGAATGGCTTCCCACTATAGCCAAATGAGCCATACGTATACTGCGTTCCTGACCTTCCTGAATAAGCGATAATCCGGACAGCATCTCTTGATTCCCAGGATAAAGCTCTTTAACTTTTTTCAGAAACCTGTGATTTATTTCATAAATTATTTCCAAATGCCTTGGAAACATTTTTCCAAAAAGATCTACAGGCCATGTTTCAAGAGCCTCAGGAAGCACGGTGTGATTTGTATAAGCAAAAATACGAGTGCAAATATTCCATGCCTCATCCCATCCCAGTCCTTCGTCATCCATTAGGATGCGCATTAGCTCGGGAATACTTATAGATGGATGTGTATCATTAAGTTGGACTCCCACCTCATCCGGTAATTTATCAAGGATAGAATTTTTTTTTTTGAACCTGCGCATAATGTCTTGAAATGTAGCGGAAACAAAAAAGTATTGTTGTTTAAGTCTTAGTTCCTTACCATACTCCTTGTCATCACTTGGATATAGAACCTTTGAGATATTTTCACTCATTACTTTGGCTTCTATTGCCCCGATATAGTCACCCTGATTAAAATATTCCAGGTTAAATTCACGACTGGAAGTAGCAGCCCACAGACGCATATTGTTAACATTGTCGTTGCCATATCCGGGAATGAATATATCACAGGCCATTGCCATAACATTGTCAGTATCTACCCATCTGTATTTGAGTCTTCTATCATTTCCCATGTAAGGTTCTGAACGCCCGTAAAATTTAACCTCATAGAGAGAACTCCCGCGCTTTATCTCCCAGGGATTCCCGTCTCTGATCCAGTTGTCGCATCGTTCAACCTGATAGCCATTTATTATGGTCTGAAAAAAAATACCGTAATCATATCGAATGCCGTAACCATATCCAGGTATCTTAAGGGTTGCAATTGAATCCATAAAACAGGACGCAAGCCTTCCCAAGCCTCCGTTACCAAGACCAGCATCCCGCTCTTCTTCTTCAAGATCTTCAAGGGTGAATCCGGCTTTTTCCAAGGCTTTGTTACATTCGTCTTTAATATTCATATTGACAATATAATTCATTAGAAAGCGGCCAGGAAGAAATTCCAGGGAAAGATAATATATTCTCTTGGTAATTTTATCGTAATAGGAACGCTGGGTTTTTAGCCATCTCTCTACAAGCCTGTCACGTACACCATATGCAAGGCCCTTATAATACAAAGAACTTGTAGGAGCTAAATAATCATCACCCAGGGTCAGCATTATATGCCTTTCAATATCCTGTTCGAAGGATTTTGGCTTGAAAATATTGTCATGAGATATGCTTTTTCTGTTTATTTGTTTTTGGGCCATGCCGTCTCTTTTTAGCTATATCAGATATTTGTTTTTTTTTATGGTATAATAAGTTTTGGCACTTTTCCCAGGATATTAATTCCTTCATCCACAAATTCACAAAAGGGAAGTTCCTTTTCTATTTGTGCCAGATGCTCTTCGGAAGGTTCTTCCATTTTCAACTGCCATTTAATCCAAAAGCATTTTCCAGTATAAGGCTTTCCGTCTTTTTCATAAATTAATGCTCCATGTTCGGCGCTTTTATTTGCATGTTTTCCAAAGAATACAGCGGCTGCCAGAGCAGATGGTGCTTTAATCATGCGTTCATGAGAAATAATAACTGCCTTGTATATATGTAATTTCATAATTGCCCGATTTTTTAATCCAATTTTTCTTATTCAACCACCCAGACCGTGCAATTGCGCGCATAGTTAACGATCTTGCTGGAAACACTGCCGAAGAGAAATTCCTGGCTTCGTGAAAGCCCTTGTCTTCCAACAACTACGGTGCTGTATTCGGTCTCGTCTCTTTCTTCCAGAATGCATTTTGCCATGGAAGGACAAAAGCGCATTATAGAGCGAACCGAAACCACGCTGGGATCAAAACCGCTTTTTATCAATATCTGGCGGTAGTCTTCAAGCATTTTATCAACCTTCTTTTTATACTGGTCGAGCCATTTGTCTCTCTCTTCCGAAGTAGGAAAATAATCTTCTTCAGGTTCAGGAATTACATGCAGAACAGATATCCTGAAGCCCTTAGCCCCTTCCAGAAGTTGAGCCACATATAAAACCGCACGACAGGCGTTCTCTGACTCATCAACCGCGATAAGGATATTCTTATTAAAAGTATGCTCTTTATTCATGCTCTTTTTCTCCTTGCAAGTGCTTCTGTATAAACTCTTCTAAATCCTCCAGCAACTGACTTGTGTTATCATAAAACCAGTTGGCACCTCGTGAAAAATGCATTAGCACCCTGTTAAGGGTTTCAGGTATATAGGGATAAACCTTTTTTAAATTTGCCACGCGATTGTGAAAAACAATATTAACATCATCATCTGTCAGCAAACTT
The DNA here is from genome assembly GCA_035529315.1 of Anaerolineae bacterium. Taxonomy (NCBI): domain Bacteria; kingdom Bacillati; phylum Chloroflexota; class Anaerolineae; species Anaerolineae bacterium. The sequence goes on along the minus strand of DATKWZ010000034.1, from coordinate 64,331 downwards.
AAAGCAGGATGGTTTTGTTTCCTAAGGTCGGTCATCATTAAATCGCCCATTCCTGTCAGAAATATTAAGATATTACCCAAACCAAAGAGATCATAACCATATATGTTCTCTCTCTGGCGGTAATTATAGTCAAAATCTATCCAGCGGAAATCTCCGCTGTTCCTGTCAATTAAAATATGATCTCTACGGATATCACCGTGTTTCTCATTATTTTCGTGTAAAAATTTAACAGCCTTAATACACTCAATATATTTACTTAAAATGTCCGGAAACAGCTCATAAAAATAAGCCTGATGATCAAGATTTAAATTTTGCACATAATCATGAATAGTTTTCCCATTAACTATGTCTAATACTCTAACAATATTCCCCTTTTCATCCTCTACCGCATATCCATGCATGAAATTTTTATGACCGGCTACCAGCTTCAATATGCGCGCCTCTTTTTTGGGGCTTCTAAAGCACTCGAACGGAATGCCTGCTATATTAGCCGTAAACTTTTCATGAAAAACAAGCTTTATGATCTTCCTGCACCCATCAGTCAGGTCAATAGATCTCTTCACCCAGAATTTTTCCTCATCATCAAGCCCGAAACGTCCTTCCTTTGTATTATGCAAAATTAGAAATGGCTTTTCATTAAGAACGACTACATCCCCATATTTGACACGGAAAAAATCCGAGGTATCTTTATAAATTTTAAACCGATAACCTTCAGGACGAGGAGATGTCCATTGCGCAACCATTTGATTAACGGTCTCTTGAGATATAGATTTTGCCATAACTACTTCTATGTTATTAAAAAGCCGGCCGGTGGGAATGCGCTCTCTGGAAGGTTTCAAAAACCTCTTTTGGGGGAAACAAAGAAAAAATAATCACAGCCCCGCAACCTCTTTGCCGCAATGCTTGCAGATTTTGGCTATCTTTTTGATTATTTCAGCGCAGAACGGACATTCCCGCGTATAATGTCTTTCATGTATCTTTTTTATAGATTCATCGACCTGTTTTTGAATAATCTCATTGCCGAATTTTACATTTCTGATTGGATCGATTGCCTCCAGCACCCCAATATCACCAATCATTTCAGCTGCTTTAAGCCGGACCTTTGCCGGCTCTGTTGCATCTAAAAGCAACCTTAATATTGTGACGTCATCCTTTTCCACATAACAGCCGGCAAGAATTGAAAACCCTTTCTTTGTAGCCTCTTTCAACATCTCCTCCTGCACAAGGATCTGTTCATCAACAACCTGCCCTGTTGCTCCGGATTGGCTGAACACAGGCATACATTCGAACTTCCCTGAACGGGGATAGCACATGCACCTGTAAGAAGCATTGTGGCCATAATCCTCCTGCACTTTATCCCACCCCTTGGCATACAATGAACATTCATCATTAAAACATACAAACAGGTAAGGTTCACCCCATCCAAGGCCGTCGCCCATAGGAATAGAAGGCACCTCCCATAAGCTCATCTCTTTACCGCAATGAGGGCATTTTGGTTTTTCCTGAGATAGTACCTTTTCTAAAACTTGTTCCTTTGTTTCAAAATTCATTGATTTTCCTCTAAATTTGAATCCAGATTAATCTTTATTTTATTTTCCTGATGGGATCTAACAAACTCACTGCAATCAATATATTACCTCCAATCCCAACATTTTATATAATACCCCCTTTGATCAAACAGGTCAATAACAATGACAAAATTAAGATTGCTCACAGCCATGACCAAAATATTCGGTTGTATGCGCTCGCTAACCCCTCAGCCCCACTAAAACGAAATCTCCGCTTTGCTCCGACAAGCTACGGAAAATGCGCTCGCTTTTGCGGTTTAATCCTGTTATTTTTATTGTAAAATTAATAAACTTTAAATATTGTTTGTAATTGTTTAGCCACAGATTTACACAGATGAACGCAGATAGGTTTAAATATAAGTAACCGTTTACAAAATTATATTATAATCTTTGTGGCTGAACTATGCCACAGCAGGGCCGGGAGTATTCAACCATAAGAATGGAACATATTACAGAACAAGACAGGTTTCGCCGGATCAGCAGGGTCTTATGGATTGTCTTGATCCTGAACTTTGGCGTTGCAGCTGCCAAGCTTTTTTATGGTTGGCTGACGAATAGCGCCAGCATCATGGCAGATGGCTATCATTCATTCTCTGACGGTTCATCCAACATTATCGGCTTGTTCGGCATATGGATGGCCTCCAGACCCAGAGACGAACGCCATCCTTACGGTCATGCCAAGTATGAGAGCCTGAGCTCAACAGGCATTGCTCTGCTCCTTTTTCTGGTCTGTTTCAATGTTCTGAACCAATCGATAAAACGCTTCCTGCATCCTGTTCAGCCTGAAATTGACACTACAAGCTTCTTGGTCATGGGGATTACCCTGCTGATTAATATTGTGGTTATGCTATATGAGCGCAATCAAGGCCGCTTGCTCCAAAGTCAAATATTGATATCCGACTCACTCCACACCACGGCAGATATTTTTACGACCTCTTCCGTAATAATCGGCCTTTTAGTCATTCGGGCGGGATATCCTATCGTCGATCCTGCAATAGCATGTTTAATCAGTATATTTATCGCCTGCGCAGGGATTAGTATCCTTAAGACAAGCTTTAAAATATTAGTCGATGCAGCGGCTGTGGATAAAGAACAGATAAGGTCCATAGCCATGGCTATAAACGGCATTGAATATTGCCATAAAATAAGAAGCCGGGGTTGGCAGGGATATATCCACGTTGATATGCATTGCCATATCAAGCGCCATATATCTTTAGACAAGGCGCATAAGATAGCTCATTTAGTCGAAGATAAAATCAAGGAAAATATCCATGGCATTAAGGATGTTACCATCCACATAGAACCATGCCAGGATAAATGAAAAAAATAATGCCCTGCGGGACAAAATCATCTATGGCCGACTGCTTGAAACCTGTTGTTTTAGTCTCTACTCCATGGCCACTTTATAGCCGGCCATCGATTCAGCTTGGAGCATTAAAAGCCTATTTGAAATCCACGTTTCCGAAATTGCAAATAAAGGCGCTTCACCTGTATTTAAAGGTAGCGGAAAGAATCGGCTATAAACTTTATCATGAAATTTCGGAAAGGACATGGCCTGCGGAATCAATATATGCGGCACTGTTATTTCCCGAACGGATTAATGAAATTAAAAAGGTTTTTTATCGCGAGGCAAAAAACAATAAAGTGCTTCAAAAAACCGACTTTGATGCGCTCACAGCCGGGGTCAAAGAAGCATCCGACAATATGATAAAGGCTATAGACTGGGGCAAATTCGGCTTAGCTGGTTTTTCAATCTGTTTTTGTCAACTCACCTCCTCCCTTTATTTTATCAGAAAAATAAAAAAAAGCTTTCCGAATCTTCCTATAGTAACGGGCGGCTCGGTATTTGCCGGAGATACTATCTATCAGCTGCTTGAGGCATTCAGCGAGATAGACTATGCGGTTAGCGGCGAAGGGGAACTGCCTGTGGCCGGATTAATCCGTTATTTAATGAAATCTGACGTCAAAAGTAAAAGACCTTCTATTCCCGGACTTGTATCAAGAAACGGCTCCGATATAATCGGTGATGTTTCATTTAATCAAATAAAGGATCTAACCTCATTGCCCCTGCCTGATTATGATGATTACTTTGATTTGCTTAAAACATTTAGGCCGGATAAAACCTTTTTTCCGACTCTGTGTGCCGAAATTTCCAGAGGCTGCTGGTGGAAATCCATAAGAAAATCGGGTAAACAAAAAGGCTGTGCTTTTTGCAATCTTAACCTTCAGTGGAACAGCTACAGAAAAAAGAGCCCTGAGCAGGTTGTCTCTGAAATTGATTCTTTGACAAAAAAATATAAAACCCTGTCTGTCGCCTTCATGGATAATCTGATTCCGCTTAGGGAAAGCAAGGAGATATTTTTACGACTTCATAAACTGGGCAAAGATTTGCGCCTGTTTGCAGAGATACGGGCGAACACGTCATGTGAGGTGTTAAAAGCCATGCGCCTGGCAGGTGTTGAAGAGGTACAGATAGGGATAGAGGCATTAAGCACCCGGCTTCTCAAAAAGCTTAATAAAGGGACTACCTGCATCCAGAATCTGGAAGTAATGAAACATTGCGAGGAATTAGGCATTGACGACATATCAAACCTGATTCTTTGCTTTCCCGGAAGCGATATAACCGATGTAAAGGAAACCTTGCACGCCCTTGATTTTGCATTTCCTTTTCACCCATTAAGGGCCGTTAACTTCTGGCTCGGCCTTGGAAGCCCTGTCTGGGAAAATCGGCACGCCTCCGGCCTTACAACGGTTTTTAACCACCCCAACTATGCCGCATTATTTCCACCGGATGTTTTTCAATCAATTAGTTTTATGATACAGTCTTTCAGGATGGACCGTGTATATCAGAAAAAATTGTGGGAACCTGTTAAGCAAAAGGTAAAAGCCTGGAAAAAATCATATGCCCTGCTTCACAGCGGTCTTTCATGTTCACCGATTCTCAGCTTTCGTGATGGAGGCGATTTTTTGATCATCCGTCAAAAACGCCCGGGAGCGGATCCGCTGACGCATCGTGTAAACGGAATCTACAGAGATATCTACCTTTTTTGCCGGACCAACCGTTCGCTAAGGCGTATTATAGCCTGTTTCCCGCAGATAGATGAAGACAGGATTATAAAATTTTTAAAGATGATGAGAAGTAAAAGGTTGATATACGAAGAAAATAATAGATACTTAAGCCTTGCCATCAGAGTAATAAAGGAACAAAGACAATGACCAAAAACTTTCAGGCAAACTGTCTTCCGGTTTTAATAGGAAGCCTTCCGATAGACAACCACGCTGAAGCTATAAAACTTGTTTATAAATATACACCTGAAATACCATTATGGGTTCAACTACCTGTTTTTAAAAAGGAAGGCATGCTGGCTCAATTTCTGCCTGGAATGCCCGGTCTAACCATTGAAAATGACAAATCATTTATAGACACTGCCGGCAATAGTTTTGACGATGAAATTGTTTCATTCTACGAAGATTATATGGCTGTAAGTGAAGGCCTGGCCGATCTTTCATCGTCACGATTCGCCCTTACAACCGATGCAGCCGCAGGTTTTTTTGAATTAATAAAACAAACCAGAACGCTTTCCAAGCCTTTGATTGCAGTCAAAGGGCAAATCACAGGCCCAATAACATTTTGCACAGGTGTAAACGACCAAAATGGAAGAGCTGTTTTTTATGACCACCAGATAAGGGATGCTGCCGTAAAACTATTGGCCATGAAAAGCAAATGGCAGGTCAGACAGCTTTCTCAATTCAAATGTCCGGTGATGATTTTTTTCGATGAGCCCGGCATTGCCGGATTCGGCTCATCTGCATTTATCAGCATATCACGTGATGAGGTTTTAAAATGCTTTGAAGAAACCTTTGAAGCAGTACACTCCGAAGGCGGCCTTGTTGGAATACATGTCTGCGCAAACTCCGACTGGTCGCTGGTTCTGGAATCTTCCGCAGATATTGTCAGTTTTGATGCTTATTCCTTTTTTGACAGGTTCATCCTTTACTCTGAGCAGATTAAGAGGTTTATGGATTCAGGCCGGATCCTGGCATGGGGGATTGTGCCGACCTCAAATTCTGAAGATATTGACAGAGAAACAACCGATTCACTGGTATCAAAATGGGAGGATAAAGCCGCTCAAATAGAGCTGCTCGGCATTGACAGGTCGCAAATACTGGCCCAGTCCCTTATAACTCCGAGTTGCGGAACAGGTTCACTGAACATAGAACAGGCAATAAAGGTGCTTTATTTGACAAAAGAGGTTTCAAAACGGTTGAGAAAATAAAAAAATAAGGTGACGGGTCAGCCGCCAAGGCACCAAGTCACAAAAGATGGGGAGAAGCGGATTTAAGCTTTCCTGCCCTTTACATCATGAACTCCCAGGCTGCCGGATGAAAACTGATCAACAATTATTTTGTAAAACCTTCTCTGTTGCAATGGCGAAAGGAGCTCCTTTTCCTCTAAAATATGATCAATAACCTCTTTTTCCAATTCTGACTGGTGCCGCAGTATCTCTTCGGCAATATTATTTATTTTTGATCTGTCAATTGATTCGGCAAACAGAAGATCTGCCAGCTTTGTCCTTTTAATACAAAGACCCTTTCTAAGTTCTTCCACACTGGGCAAAAAACTGCTGCGAATTAATTCAACCCGGCTGCGTTGCGTTTCTGTAAGGTCAGGGATCAAGTCCAGATATCCCCTTATATTCATCTGTGCTGCTTCTTTCTTCTTCAAACCAAAATAGATAACAGCCAAAATAGTAGTCATTATAATAATTGCGGTAAAAGATCCAAAGACAAAATATAAAATAGGCATGGTTTAACCTCATGGTTTTGTGGCAAGGAGTTTGAAATAAATATAACTAATAGAGCAAGGCGGAAAATCACCAAGCTCATCAAGCGTGGCAGTTGTTGAAACCCTTTGTGAATTAAAAAGGTTATAAAATTTTTCAAAGAACTTAACAGGATGTACAAATATATTATATGTAAAACCATATCTTTCAGGCAAAGCTGCTTGTTTTGCAATCTGCTGCATAAGTCGTGCGGGAAATTGGGCTGACGGGCTGCAAGACGGCATCTCTTTGACAGCTGCATCCACCTGCTGCAAGAGCTTTAATTCTTCTCTGCACACAGGGCAGCGTAAAAGCTCTTGGTCCACGCATCTGGATTGCTCTGAATCAAGCTCATTATCCATATAAGAGGAAATTTTTTCTCTGATTTCTTGGCAATTCAAAATATTACTCCTTATGTTCCATGCAGACATGCTGTTTCAGATGCTGACGCGCCCTGTAAATCAAAGATTCAACGCTTGAGACAGTGGCGTTTAAAATTTCGCTGATTTCCCGGTAAGAAAATCCTTGCTGCACTCGTAAAAGCAAAGCAGATCTCTGATTCTCTGGAAGCAGACGCAGGCCTGACATAATGCCTTCCATCATTTCCCGTGTTTCCGCAAACACGGGAACCTGCATCCCGGCAGGTATTTCTCTTTCACCGGCACGATCCACTGTCAAACGCGAGTAACGCCTGCGAGCTTTTAACTCGTTCATGGAAAGGTTAAAAGCTATTTTAAATATCCAGGTTGATGCTTTTGCATTGTTTGCGGGTTTATATTTCGGGGCTGCCTTATAAATTCTCAGAAAAACCTCCTGAACCACCTCTTCCGCTAGGGAACGGTCCTGAAGGTATCTATAGACGAAATTATATAGAGCATTCTTATATCGATCTACTATGTGCTCAAATGCCTGATGATCTCCGTTGCCGACAGCTTTGATCAAATCCTGATCTGAATTATCCCCGAAAATATTTTTCATGGGCCCACATCTTTTTTAATTTTCAATCTATCACCTCAATTGAGCGAAAAGCTCGATTGATAGCTGTCAGGGGCCGGCGATCAGGTGTCGGACGCATCAATGTTACAACAAGAAATTAATAATATATTTTGCGGCAAGCAGCGTTATTATAATTGCAAGAATGGTTTTAATTATCTTTGCGGACATAAACTTCTGCAATCTTGCCCCGCAGTACATGCCCGCAAAACCGCCTGCTCCGAACAGAGCGCCCAGCGCCCAGTCAGGACTGATCGCCAGGCCTGTGTGCGCATAATACGGCGCTATTATTGTGTAAAAAATTACCCCTACAACAGAGGTTAATAATGTGCCTAAAAGAGCGGCCCCTGCTATCGTATATACCGGAAGGCCGAAAATCGCCACAAGAAACGGGGCGATAATTGCACCCCCCCCTATCCCATAAGTTCCGCCGATTATTCCCACAACAAACGTAAGACTAAACAATGCAACGGTATTAAAGGTAAAGGTTTCGCCATAGAAACTATAGGTATAATGAGTCAATGAAAACTTGATTGTTTTAATCCTGATCTCATGATCATGCCCGGACGCACCACCCTTCCTGATTTTATCGAATCTTTGCTTGAATCTTTCTTCAAGCTCTTTGGCTTTTTGTGTTTTGCCACCTTTTTTTACAATTGCATAAAAGAGCCTTAGCCCGATATAAAGTAGAACGCAGCCGACGAAAAATTTAAAATTTTTTGGATCAGGAAGATATTTTATCCGGAAAATAGCCCCGATAAATACACCTGGAAGCGTGCCCGCAATAATTACCCATACAAGAGGCCAAGCCATCCTTCCTTCCTTGATGTATCTGTATACACCGCTGGGGATTGCGACAATATTGTAGACAAGATTTGTTGGGCTTACGGCAGGGCTGATAAAACCAAGCACGCTAACCTGAAAGGGCAAAAGAAGAAAGGCTCCGGACACACCCCCCATTGAGGTAAATGTGGAAACAACAAATGCGACAACAAAAGGTATTATTGGGGATACATGGACTCCTGAAACTTCAAAATACATAGCCTGACCCTCCTGTGTTAGGATTGGAGAAATTCCAATTTTTTATGATTCATGCAAATAAGCAAACACTATTTCTGCTCTTTAAACTGTTAAACAACTGAAACAGCTGAAACTTGCACAAATATTTTTATAATATACATCACGGCTCAACCAGGGTATCCTTCAAGATCAACTGCCACATGGGAAAATCCGATTTTTCTGAATTTTCCGACAATAGTTCCCCTGTTTTTTTTATCTGAAATGCTTTCAATTTCCTCTGGACTTACCTCTATCCTTGCTGTGTTTTCATATTTTCTTACTCGGCAAGCATTAAATCCAAGGCTTAGCAAAACATCTTCCGCCTGATCAACCATTTCAATGGCCTTCACGGTTATAGGGGTCCCATATGGAATCCTTGTTGCAAGACATGCCAGTGCCGGTTTGTTCCAGGTCTCAAGATTCATCTCTTTTGAGAGCAGCCTGATGTCATTCTTGGTAAGCCCGGCATCAATCATGGGGGCATGAACCCCCATTTCCTGTGCCGCAGTATGCCCTGGACGAAAATCTTCAAGGTCATCTGTGTTGGCTCCATGAGCTATGTATTTAATGTCTGTGTTTGACGCAATTTTTATAAGCTTTTCAAAAAGATTTTTTTTGCATACATAACATCTGTCCTTCCTGTTAGCCACAAAAGCGGGCATGCTCATTTCCTTTGATTGCAACATAATATGTTTAATGCCGTAATTTTTTACAAATTCCATTGCTTTATTCTTTTCACGCTCCGGATGTATCTGTGACACCGCTGTCACGGCCACTACATTCTTTTTTAATACTTCATTGGCTACGGCAAGAAGAAAAGCGCTGTCAACACCTCCTGAAAATGCAACCATCAAGGGATCAAGCCCTTTGAGAATTAAAACCAATTTCTTTTTTTTATTATTTAAACTTAACCGGTTCATTATAAAATTTCCAAATGTATTAGCCTCTTGCTACAGAAAATATATTTACAAAAACAGATTAATCATCTATAAATAACAATTAAATGAAAATCTATTTTTTTTGTCATTTCAACCGCAGGCAGAAATCTTTAACCAAGGCCTGATTGATCAATGCAAAAGTTAATAAAATATCTTGCAGCCTTCCTTGTTATTCCAGCAGCGCTTGTTATTTATTCAAGTTTTTTAAACATGAATAATTATTATATTAAGGCCACAGGCGGAGCCGTTGAAATCTGGAAAGGAAAATTCGCTCCGATGAGCCAGGAGCTGTTTATTATTTTGCCCGGAGCACAAGCTCCTCAATCAATTAAAGATGTTTATTCAAAAGAGGAGGTTTTCCCGCTTATCTTTAATTATTACATCAACAAAGCCGACGCCATTCTGGATATACCTGAAATGCCTGATTTTGATGGAATTAAATTCTATCTGAACAAAGCTATTTCCTTTGGGCTTACCGATGATCTCCGCAAGAAAGCCTATACACGTTTAAACAGCATCGATATGATGATTCTACAGTACAAGGCCGATGTTGCCGCAAGCAAAGAAACTATTAACGGCTTTAAAACCGCTCTGGAGTATCTCAACAAGGCTGCTTTGCTTGATCTTAATGCCGACCAGAGCAAACTTATAAACCAGAAAATCGAATCCCTTATGGCTAAAATCGCAGAATCTATAGCCAATCGCCCTAAAACTCCGGCAGCTGATATATCTCCCGCCAAATAGTCCGCCACCCACTCAACTACTCGACTACTTAACGATACAAATGGCACCACACCCCATGCATGCCTGATTTTGTCTCCAGCGGCGCTATTTTTCTGCATATATCCATAGCCTCCATGCAACGTGTATGGAACATACATCCGGGAGGAGGATCTGAAGGAGAAGGTATTTCTCCTTTCAGAATAATGCGCTTTCTTTTATGTTCGATCTCCTCGAAATCCAGCCTTGGTACCGCACTAATTAAAGCCTTAGTATAAGGATGCACAGGGTTGTTAATTATATCGCCGGTGGGTCCGTATTCCACTATTTTGCCAAGGTACATAACAGCGGTGCGGTGCGCTATGTTGCTTACCACGCTTAGGTCGTGCGATATAAAAAGATAAGACAGATTGTATCTGTCCCGCAAATCCATAAGCAGATTTACAACCTGCGCCTGCACCGATACATCAAGGGCGCTGACAGGTTCGTCACAAACAATTAAATCAGGCCTTAAAGATAAAGCTCTCGCTATATTGATTCGCTGGCGCTGCCCGCCTGAAAATTCATGTGGATAACGATATATGGCCCCTTCATCAAGCCCGACTTCATTCATAAGTCTTTTTGCATGATCCTCCCTGGTTCCTTGTATCAGGCGAAATTCAACAAGCCCTTCAGTAATAATATCAATAATATTCATTCTTGGATTAAGCGCTGTCAGAGGATCCTGAAAAATTATCTGCATGCTTCTTCTTGTCTCCCTTAGCTCCCTGCGATTAAGCTCAAGAAGATTTTTGCCGCAAAAAAGGATCTTGCCTCTTCGAACCTTTTCCAGTCCCATCAAAGTTCTTCCCAGAGTAGTCTTCCCGCATCCGGATTCGCCGACAAGACCAAGTGTTTCACCTCTGTTTATATACAACGAGGCTATATCAACCGCCCTGACATACCCGACCGTTCTTGCCAGAATACCGCGTTTTATCGGAAACCATGTTTGAAGGTTGTATGCCTCGAGTATCGGCGATTTGTTTGTTTGTTTACAGTTCATTTTTCGCAAGAAAACATGCTGCCCTGTGTCCATTGCCAAAATCTATGAGTTTTGGTTTTTCATCCCTGCACCTGTCAAATGCATCAGGGCATCGATCAAAAAAATGACACCCTGATGGATAATTAAAAGCTGAAGGCACCTGGCCCGGGATTGCTTTTAATCTACCTTTATCAGCTGAAAGTTTCGGTATGGCCTCAAGAAGAGCTATGGTATAAGGATGCGTGGGCTTTGAAAAAATATCGTCCTTGTTTCCTTCCTCAACTATCCTTGAGGCGTACATAACCAGCACCCTGTCGCACATTTCCCATATCACTCCCATATTGTGCGTAATAAGCAGTATAGAGGCATTAGATCGCCTCATCTCCCTGACCAGCTCGAAAACCTGAGCCTGTATTGTTACATCAAGCGCTGTTGTCGGTTCATCCGCTATGATAAGGTCCGGTTCCAGCATCAAGGCCATAGCAATCATAACCCTTTGCTGCATGCCTCCGGAAAGCTGATAAGGATAATCAAACATCCTTTCTCCTGGATCAGAGATTTGAACCTTCTCAAGCCAGGTTTCGGCAATATTCCAGGCATCTTTCCCGGTTATATTCTTATGCAGTAAAATAGTTTCAACCATCTGACTGCCGATTGTGTGCAAGGGTGAAAGGGCGGACCCGGGTTCCTGAAATATCATGCCTATTGCCTTGCCACGTATTTTTCTCATCTCCTTATGATCTAATTCAAGAAGATTTTTGCCGTAAAATAAAATTTCGCCTGTTTCAATCCTTCCATAAGGCAAGGGAATAAGACGGAGTATGCTCAAGGCTGTGACCGATTTTCCGCATCCTGATTCGCCTACCAATCCGACGATTTCGTTTTTGTCGACATGAAACGAAACATCATCAACCGCCTTGAGAATACCTTCATCTGTTTCAAAGGTAACTGTTATGTTTTTTACTTCCAGCAATTTTAAATACCTCAATCCCTATTATTCAAACCTGCTGCTTCTCTTCGGATCATAAGCGTTTCTTATTCCATCACCGACAAATACGCCAAGAAGCATTACGATAAATAATGCCAAAGATGGATAGAGAATAAGCCACCATGCCCATCTATACTGCTGAGACTGGAAGAGAAGCTCTCCCCAGCTTGGAGTGGGCGGGGGAAGCCCGAATCCCAGATAGTCAAGGGCAGCAAGCGCTCCTATTGCTCCGACAAGAGAAAAAGGGAAAAAAGTTATTACAGGAACCATGGCATTGGGAAGAATATGTTTAAATATTATCTTATATGATGATACTCCCATGCATTTGGCGGCCTCAACAAATTCTTTTTTGCGCAAGCTGAGAAATTCAGCGCGGATATAATAGGAAATCCCTATCCAGTTGAAAAGCCCGTAACAAAACAGAAGTAAGGAAAAACTCCGCCCATAGACCGACCCCATAAGAATCATAATATAAAGAAACGGCAGTGCGCTCCAGATTTCAATAAGACGCTGGCCTGTCATGTCAATTGCCCCGCCATAATATCCCTGAACAGCCCCTGCAATAATCCCAAGGATCATTGAACATGCAACAAGCAGCAGGCCGAAAGTAAGCGAAGTCCTCAATCCATAAAGGACTCTGGCTAAAACATCCCTGCCGGCCCCGTCAATCCCCATCAAATGCTCCTTAACCGGCGCAAATGGAAAGCTGATATCATCTTTTTCAAAGCTAATACTGTAAAGCCGGTTTTTAATCTTTAAAATAAAAGGATCAATCTCATGCAAAAATCGCTGGTTCACCATACTTAGAAGGGTTTTTCTATCTTGAGCTGCAAGAGAGTCCCATATATTGATGCTGTTTTGTTTGATTTTCTTTTGAACAGGTTTCAGGCTTTTGTTGAAAACTATTTTTTCTATATTTTGACATTTTGCCCCGGCCTCTCTGAATGTAAGCCTGACGCTTTCCGGCGCTCTTTTACGCGAAAAGTATGTGGACAGAGAAATTACAACTTCCATCCCTTTATTGCCCATTATTTTTGAAGAAATTAATCGCGGCGCATTTTCGTTTGCAAATCGCTTTTCAATTCCCTGCCTTATGTTTTCCGGGATGCTGTAATATTCGGGCAGAAAAACCCCTTTTGCCTGCCTGTCTTTCATATTGATAAAAAAGCCGAATAAAACAGATCCGGCAATTGAATAATCCCTTCTAATATTAACTGTCCCGATCCTGGGCGTTGCGGTAAAGATAAGTGTAACATTGTCTGAAACAGCAATCGATTTTGGATCAATGCTTTCAAAGGGGCTAAATGGAACCAGGGGAAAGATCATAAAATTGCCCACATCTTTTCTAAATAAAGGGCTGTTATTTATACCTTTGTAATCCGGCCTTGTTTTTTTATTATTTCCGGCAAACAGGTCTTCAGGATAAAACTTAACAGCCGGAAAATATGATTTTCCATTAAATCTGACATACAAAGGGATATCATTGCATATAAGTTCGGAACAAAGACTGACCATATAAAGAATAATCAATATCCCCAATGAGATATAAGCGCGCTTTATCTCCTTAAAACGCGATATTCTCATTCTCGTTATCGGGTTTTTAAATATTTTGTAATTTAGCATTCTATACTTTGCACGGCTATAAAGTGCGGTTTTTGAAACGGTCAGGATTATAAAAAATAAAATTAAACCACGAAGAACACGAAGATTAAAACTGATGAACTCGTAAAAAGTCGTCACTCCGGTGAAAACCGGAGTCCAGATGATCTGCAACTACTTGAAAAGACTGGATTCCGGCTTTCGCCGGAATGACGGTTAAGGGATATGATGGACTTTTTACGAGACCATCAGAATTAATGCTTTTATAATTTCTTCGTATTCTTCGTGCTCTTCGTGGTAAAAATAAATCATTGTTAATTTACTTAAATCAGCTTTTCTGAAATGTTATTCGCGGATCTATAAGAACATATAAAAAGTCTGAAAGGATATTTCCAACAAGGCCAAGAACAGATGTAAGTGAAAGGATGCCCATGAAAACAGGATAATCACGACCCACTATTGCCTCAAGGCTTAATCTGCCCATCCCTGGTATTTCAAAAACCTGTTCGATAATCACCGATCCGGCGAACATAACGGTTAAAATAGAGCCTAATCCGGTTGCAATCGGTATTAAAGAATTACGCAACGCATGTCCCCAGATAGCCCTGTTAAAACTTCCACCCTTTGCAAGAACGGTTCTTACATAGTCTTTGCTTATCTGCTCAAGAAGAGAATTTTTCATCAAAAGGGTTAAAACAGCAAAGTTTCCTATAACATAACACAGAACCGGAAGAAACATATGCCCGAAGATATCCTTTGTTTGTTCCCAGGATGTCATGCCTGCAAAGTTGTCCGAATAAAACCCGGATACAGGGAAAAAATCCCATAAACCATCCACGGTCCCACAAAAAAACATCTTCAGAACCATTCCAAACGCAAATGCCGGAACAGCATATCCGACAAAAACAATGACACTCGATCCAAGATCAAACATCCTGTTGTGTTTGAGAGCCTTTATTATGCCGAGCGGGATGCATATAAGATAGGATAAAACAAAACCGGTTACCCCAAAGACAAGTGAAACCTTAAATCGCTCACTGATTAGCTGCCAGGCGGTTTTGTTGGGAAATTTGTATGATTCCATTTTCATGCCGAACCTGTCGGTCACGAGCCATTTCCAGTATCGCTTATAAAAAGGTTTATCAAAGCCGAAATGTGCTTCTATGGCTTTTCTCTGCTCTTCGGAAATGGATGCTCCGGCTTCGACCCCCCTGCCTGATTCTCCGAGAGCCATACCTTTCATTTGCATTATAACCTGTTCCACAGGCCCGCCAGGCACAAACTGGATAAGACCAAAACACAAAATCGTAATTCCAATAAATGTTGGAATCACAAGAATAAACCGCCTGATAAAATAGTGAATCCGTTCCATAATCTAATATCCTTATGCCGGCTGACAAAAAGCTGTCACCTTTTTAGCCTATGATCCTGATACTCCATACATTATAACCGATATCTTTTCAAGGTATTGGAACTATATCCTTCCTGCCCCCTTGATATCAACCGGATGTAATTTTATAAATCTCTTGACGTATGCGGCTGTGCCATACTATTTTAGCCTTGAAAATAGTGTTGATCACCGGATAGCAACCGATCGCAGGGGCTTGAGTCAAGATGGTTCTGGGAATATTAAAATGAAACCGGGAAGGATAATTAATGATGACAATATTGTCAGGCATATGCTTATAAATGCCCGAACTATTGCTGTTGTGGGGTTAAGCCCAAAACCGGAAAGAGACTCAAATATTGTTGCATTATATCTTAAAGATCATGGGTACAGAATTATTCCTGTTCGGCCTGCTCAAACGAAGATGCTCGAAGAAAAGGCATATTCATCCCTTGACGATATAGACGAATCAATAGATATTATTAATGTATTCAGAAATCCTGCTCAGGTTATGCCCCATGCCCACGAGGCGCTTCGCATTAAGCCCAGGCTTTTCTGGATGCAACTTGGTATTGAGAATCAGGAGGCTGCGGAGCTTTTAGCCAGGGCCGGTATTGATGTTGTCATGAATCGATGTATAATGGTTGAACATGACAGGCTCTGCAAATAAATCATCATACAGAGAGAAACGACTTAAGGCAAAAGAAATCTGCTGCCACTGTTGCGGCAAGAAGCCGCCTTTTTGCTGGAAATGCAAATGCGGTTTCAGTATATGTCAGGACTGCATGCAGGAAAACGCATGGAGCCTGTCATGCAATGGAATAACCTGGCAATGCCCTGACTGCGGGAAACAGAATGAACTTGGCAATCAGTGAGGGGTATTAGGTTGCTATTGCCATGAATATCAATTAGATATTAACGGCAAAGTAAAAATAAAGACCTGTGGAGGCTTATTGTGTATTCCAAAATACTTATTCTTCGCTTTCCAAAAACCGTGGTTCATCAGCCGGTAGTATGCAACCTTGTGAAAGATTATAGCCTTACCTTTAACATTCTTAATGCTACGATATTGCCCAGAAAAGAGGGTATTATGGTGCTTGAACTGTCTGGATCAAGAAAAAATTTCAAGGACGGTGTTAAATATCTCAGGTCCCAGGGAGTTCATGTTAAAAGTGCGTCTCAGGATATGAAACGCGACAATAAAAAATGTATCCACTGCGGAGCATGCACCGCTGTTTGCCCGACCGGCGCTCTTTCCATTCAACGGCCTGAGATGTCGGTCATATTTGATCAGCAAAAATGCAGCGTATGTGAGCTTTGCATACCCGCATGTCTCACAGGGGCAATGGAGGTTCGCCCGACTACCAACACATTTTTTACATGAAGCAATTAACAGCAATCGCCATAAGCGGTGGCATAGATTCTCTCGTAGCCGCCTATCTGTTAAAGAAGCAGGGCCGCAAAATCCTTGGAATTCACTTTACCACCGGATATGAACCAGAACCTTTAAATATAATTTCTCATATCGCAGATAAGCTGAATATAAAGATTAAGGTTTTAGACTGCCGTAAAGAATTCAAGCAAAAGGTTGTGGATTATTTTATTCAATCCTATCTGACCGGTCAAACACCCAATCCATGCCTGGCATGCAATCCGTTAATAAAATTTGGGGTAGTACTTGAATTTGCCCGCCGGCTTGGCGCGTCCTGCCTTGCCACAGGACATTATGCCGGAATAACAAAGGATAAAGACGGCGGATTTCATCTTTTAAAAGGGGTTGATCCCAAAAAGGATCAGTCTTATTTTCTTGCCTTTATGTCACAGGAACAGCTTGCCCATGCCTGTTTCCCTCTCGGCATGATGACAAAGGCGGAAGTAATTAAACTGGCAGGGGAGTATGACCTGGATCATTTTATAAGGCAGGAAAGCCAGGATATATGCTTTATCAAGGAGAAAACCTATGGGGAATTCATTGCGCTGCAAAAAGGCTTAACACCGCAGCCAGGTCTTATTGAAGATATTGACGGCAACATAATAGGAAAACACAAAGGGCTGCACCTCTTTACCATAGGCCAGAGACGCGGCATAAACCTCCCGGCTTCCGAGCCTTATTATGTTGTTAAAATAGACAGGAAACAAAACCGGATTGTTGTTGGATTTAAGGATAGTTTAATGGCATTGGAATGCAAGGTGACCGGCATAAACTGGATAGGCAAAGAGCCGACATCCCCTGTTAAGCTTTATACACGTTTAAGGTACCGCCATAAATCTGTTTTATCCACCCTGTTTCCGGACGAAGGCAACAAGGCAATTGTCAGATTTGAAACCCATCAATCCGCGATAACTCCTGGTCAGGGAGCGGTATTTTATAACAACAATGAAGTTCTTGGCGGAGGATGGATCGCAGGTTGATATTTAACTACACAACTTTAGGCTGCAAAGTAAACCAGTACGAATCTGAAGCCATAGCTCAATCTTTGGCAGAGCATGGATGGACCGCTGCGCGCGGCAGAGAAAACGCGGATCTGTTCATAGTTAACACATGCGCCGTAACCCAAAAAGCATCCATGCAGTCAAGACAGGCCGTCCGCAAGGCAATTAGATCCAATCCAAATGCATGCATTGTTGTTACAGGTTGTTATGCCCAGGTAGAACCTGATGAAATTAAAAAAATAAACGGTGTGCATTATATTATAGGTAATGCCGACAAGCATAGAATTCCTGAAATAATTATTGACGGGAAAGAAAAGGATTCGCCACCCCTTGAATTCTATCCGTTAACCATCCGGCATGATATTAAACATGAAAATAAGTTCCAGCCAATGCCTGTAATGGGCGCTTCCGGCAACAGAACAAGGCCGCTTCTAAAGATTCAGGATGGATGCGATAATTTCTGCACATATTGCATCGTCCCTTATGCGCGTGGGCAAAGCCGGAGCCTGCCCCTGGAAATGGTATTGGACAGCATTAAACTTCTAAAGAGGTCCGGGTGTCGAGAGGTAGTTCTTTCAGGAATACATCTGAGCCGCTATGGACTTGATCTTGTTTTGCCTACAACCCTGTCCGACCTTTTAAAGCAAATAAATTTTTCACGCCCGATTGATCGTGTGCGCCTAAGTTCAATAGAGCCTGACGAGCTTAATGACGATATAATAAAAATAGTGGCTGATTCAGACATATTTTGTAATCATTTCCATATTCCTCTGCAAAGTGGAGATGATCTTATCTTAAAAAGAATGCACAGGCATTATTCGCGGTCTTTTTTCAGAGACATGGTAATTAAAATTCATGAAATGATTCCGGATGCTGCAATAGGTGTTGATGTTTTAATAGGATTTCCAGGCGAAACAAACCAGGCTTTTGAAAATACATATTCATTAATAGAGGAATTACCTGTTACCTATCTGCATGTTTTTCCTTTTTCCGGCCGCAAGGGCACGCCTGCAAACACTTATCCTGACAAGGTTCCGGCGCAGGTGATCAAGGACAGGTGCCTGAAGATGCGAGAGCTTGGAAATAACAAGAAGATGGAGTTTTACAAAAAATTAATCGGGAAAAAGATGGAACTCTTAATAGAAGGCACGCGATCAAAATCTACAGGCCATTTAAAAGGAACAACTTCAAATTATGTTCCTGTTCTTGTAAGCGGTAATGATAACCTGAAAAATTGTATTGTTCAGGCCAGAATTGATGAATTGTGCGGCAGCAGCACCGTCGGCACCATCTTATAGTTGATGAATCCGTAAAAAGGTGGAATCCATCTAAAGCCTCCAGTATGTTATATCTGTTTTTTCTGCTTCATTCCGACTAAAAGCCCCTTTAACATCTATAACAACAGGCGCTTTGCCCTGGCATAAACCGGCAATTTTTGAAAGACCAAACTCCTTATAAAATCTGTGCCCAACCGTTACTATAACCGCATCAACCCCTTCAAGGTTTTCCATGCCTGCCAGCTCAATCCCATAATGATTTACAGTCTCTTCGGCATCTGCAAGAGGATCATGCACCAGAACTTTAATCCCGTAAGTTTTAAGCTCATGTATTATATCAACCACCTTGCTGTTTCTGATATCTGGTATATCCTCCTTGAAAGTAACCCCTAAAACAGCAACCTTTAAGCCTTTAACCCGCTTTCCCGCCAATACAAGCAGCCTTACGGTCTGTTCCGCCACATATTTGCCCATGCAGTCGTTTATACGGCGTCCTGCCAGTATCATTTCAGGATGGTATCCAAGCGACTCGGCCTTAAAGGTCAAATAATATGGATCAACCCCTATGCAGTGTCCGCCAACAAGGCCCGGCTTAAATGGAAGAAAGTTCCATTTGGTTCCCGCGGCCTCAAGAACCTCATCAGTATCTATACCCATTTTGTGGAAAATCATCGCAAGCTCATTGATAAGAGCTATATTTATATCCCTTTGTGTATTTTCAATAACCTTTGCCGCTTCAGCCACCTTGATAGATGAAACCCGGTGTATCCCGGCCTTTATCACCCTTCCGTAAACATCGGATAAAAACCTGGCAGTATCCTGATCAGACCCGGAAACAATCTTTACTATGTTTTCTAATGAATGTGCCTTATCCCCGGGATTTATACGCTCAGGCGAATAGCCGACCGTAAAATCAGCGCCATATTTAAACCCTGACTCCCTCTCCATAATGGGAATGCATACCTCTTCCGTGGCCCCTGGATATACTGTGGATTCAAAAACTATGCATGAGCCTTTTGACATATATCTGCCTACAGTTGCCGAAGCCCCGCTAAGCGGTTTTAAATTAGGAATGCGGCATTCGTCGATCGGTGTGGGCACGGCAACAATAATAAGCCTGCTTAAAGAAAGATTTTCAGGCTTGCTTGTAAACAGTATCTTTGCATCACGCAAAGCCTCCGTTGAAACCTCCATTGTCCGGTCAAAACCGGACTCAAGCTCCTTAATTCTATCGGATTTAAGATCATAGCCGATCACTTCAAAATGTTTCGACATGCTGACAGCCAAAGGAAGTCCTACATATCCTAAACCTACTATGGCAATCTTATCCTTTTTCGAACAAAGAGACTTAAATGTTACCATTTTTTATTCTCCAATCTCTTCCCTATGGTTTCTGGATTCCGGCTTTCGCCGGAATGACGAAGGAGAAATTCTGCCCTCTTAATCCTTAATCCTCTAATCCTTAATCCTATCCTTAATCTTTATCCAGCCCAAATGCGCTGTGAAGAACACGCACCGCCCGCTCCGCATACTTTTCTTCTATTATACAGGAAATTCTGATCTCTGATGTGCTTATCATAAGAATATTAATATTTTCACCGGCCAGAGTTGAAAACATCTTTGACGCTACTCCTGAATGGCTTCTCATCCCAACTCCGGTAACAGATACCTTCGCGATATTTTCGTCGCCAAACACCTTTTCTGCACCGATCTCTTCCGCCACCTTTCTTTCTATCTCAAGCGCCTTCTTAAAATTCTTTTTTGAAACAGTAAATGTAAGATCGGTCTGCCCTTGGGCGCGGGTGTTCTGGATAATCATATCCACCAGTATTTTTTCGTCGGCAATGGGTGAAAAAATCTTTGCAGCCACCCCGGGTTGATCCGGAACCTTTTTCAGGGTTATACGGGCGGCATCTTTGTTGTGAGTTATACCTGATACAACCAGACGTTCCATATTAGAATCTTCATTAACAACCATTGTGCCTTCCTCCTCACTGAATGATGATCTTACATGCACAGGAACATTATATTTTTTGGCAAATTCAACAGATCGAATCTGCAACACCTTGGCGCCAAGGCCCGACATTTCAAGCATTTCATCATAAGAGATTGCGGTTAATTTTCTTGCCTTCTCGCAGACATTGGGGTCCGCAGTATATATGCCGTCAACATCTGTAAATATTTCACATTTGTCCGCATTAAGCGCCGCAGCTATTGCTACAGCAGATGTGTCTGAGCCGCCACGTCCAAGAGTCGTTATGTTACCGTCAGGATCACATCCCTGAAATCCTGCCATCACTACTATATTACGTTCCTCAATAAGCTTCTTTATACGATCGGCTCCTATTCCAACGATACGAGCACTACCATGATTTCGATTGGTAATAATTTCCGCCTGATACCCAAGCATGGATTTCGCCGGATAGTTCATTGATTGCAAAGTCATGGCCAGAAGAGCTGCTGTTGTCTGCTCACCTGTGGCAAGCAAAACATCCAGCTCGCGCTTATCAGGCGAAACAGCAACCTGATTTGCCATATCAATAAGGCTGTCTGTAATACCTGCCATGGCTGAAAGCACAACAACTACATTATTGCCCTGGTCAAAGATTTTTGCTACCCGCTTTGCTACATTACGGATCCGCTCAAGATCGGCCACTGAAGTACCGCCGAATTTTTGAACAATCAAACTCATTTTTTCTCCTCATTCCTGGCTTCGTCAAGCAGCCAAGCAGTTGACCGGTTAATTAGTTGTTCTCCGACTCAACCACTCGACAACTAAACTATTTAACGATCTCTTTATATAATTTTTTAATTTCCTCTATCAAATTACATTTATCATGTCCATCTACAGTTATGGTAATCTTGCGTGACTTGTCATTTAATATCTCAAAATGTATGGTCACATATTCTGATAAAAAATCTTTACTTAGTTTATCAGCCCATTCAACAGCTACTACGCCTTTACCATGAAGTATTTCATACAGCCCGATATCTTCGAAATCAACAGGGTCTTCTATTCGATACAAATCGATATGGAACAGAGGATATCGGCCGGAATATTCATTTATCAAAACATATGTAGGGCTTGTTATATAGTAATCGTCCGGTACTCCAAGACCAGTGGCCAGACCCTGGACAAATGAAGTCTTCCCGCTTCCGAGATCACCGGTTAAGCATATAACTGTTCCGGCTGAAATCGATGTGCCTATGTTTCGTCCCAGCAACTGAGTTTCTTCAAGACAGCGAGTTATTATTTGAATCCCGGCAAAAGGTGACATTTTTTAAAGCTCAGACTTCATTAGTCTGCCGATCTGCTCAGGTATGGCCATTATAACATCGGTTGCCAGAAAACCAAAAGGGCCGGTCTTATCCGCTACGGCATCAGCGGCTGTTCCATGCAGGAATACACCGGCATGTGCGGCTGTTTCAGGAGAATAACCCTGGGTCACAAGACCTGCTATCATTCCTGTCAGCACATCACCCATTCCTCCGGACGCCATACCGGAATTGCCGGTAGGATTGATAAACGCCCTGCCATCCGGATGGGCAATTACTGTCTTTGCACCTTTAAGCACTACATGAACATTGAACCTTTTTGCAAAATCCCTTGCGCAACCTACACGATCTTTCTGTATGTTTTGGGGGGTTGAATCAACAAGCCTTGCCATTTCTCCGGGATGGGGCGTCAATATAACCGGGAGTTTCAGGTTTTGTAAAATCTTAGTATGGCCTGCAAGGCTGTTTATCCCATCGGCATCAATAACGATAGGCACCGTGCTTTCCTGAATAACCCTGCGAACAAGGCTCTTTGTTTCAACAGCGCTTCCAAGACCGGGCCCTATGGCAAGACACCTTTTGCCTGAAAGCAGCTCCATAATGGCATTAAATGATGATTCACCCAGCACACCGTCATCGGTCTCAGGAAGAGGAAAGGTCATTGCCTCGAGAATCCGGGTCTCCAGAATATCATTTATGCTGTTTGGCAGCCCAAGAGTAACAAGACCCGCGCCAACACGCATGGCAGACATGGCTGTCATGGCTGCTGCGCCTGTTTTCCCGGGAGATCCGGCAAGCAACAAGAGATGACCTGTACTCCCCTTGTGTGCATCAGGCGGCCTTGGTTGAAAATAATTATTGATCAGATCGGTTGTAAGAAGATGTTGTTTTGGACCCACATCTTCAGCAATATGATGCGGTATCCCTATATCCACTATTTCAAGGCTTCCGGTATAACTTGCACCCGGGGAAAGAATGTGTCCTGTTTTTGCAAATCCAAATGTGGCCGTGGCTTGCGCACGGATACATGCGCCACAAGGCTGACCCGTATCCGAATCCAGACCGGATGGTATGTCAACCGCAAAAACCGGTTTGTTTAAGCTGTTGATAAACTCGATAATTTCTCTGAAATACCCTTTTATTTGCGATTTCAGCCCTGTTCCAAGTATGGCATCAACCCATATCTCCTGATGAACCATAGAAGTTCTATGTGTTGAAAAAGCCTTTTTGTCAGGAATTTCAATAACAGGTACACTTAAAGGAGCCAGCAGCTTCAGGTTTGCGGCAGCATCACCTTTAATCGCATCCCTTTTTGATAGAAGATATACGGTCGCTCTAATGCCTTTTTGGGCAAGATAACGGGCTATAACAAAACCGTCTCCACCGTTGTTGCCTCGCCCCGCCGCAATACCGACCTTTTTATTTTTAAGTCCGCCGAACTTTTCAAAAAGAATTTGTGTCGCGCCCCTGCCGGCATTCTCCATTAGAACCCTGCCGGGAAGACCGAACGATTCAATGGTAAGCCGATCCATTTTCTGCATTTCGCCGGCTGTTACAAGATACATAGTCAACCTGCCTATAATTCTTTTATCAACATCGCCATTTCCCTGACCGCTTGTTCCATTCCAACAAGAACCGCTCTTGAAACAATACTGTGGCCGATGCTGAACTCGTCAATTTCTTTAAGGCCCTTAAAAGCTTTTATGGTTTTATAGCAAATTCCATGACCGGCATTAACGCCAAGTTTAAGTTTGCTGGACAGCTTGACCGCATCAACTATTTTAGAAAAGGCCTTTTCTTTTTTAGCGGCTGTTGTCGCATCACAAAATGATCCTGTATGAATTTCAACCATATCGGCATTTATCTTATAAGCCAACTTTATCTGATCAGGATCCGGATCGATAAATATACTGACGGGAATGCTGCTGTTTTGAAGTAAGGCAACCGTTTCAGAAACAACACTTTCGTGAACAATCAAATCCAGCCCCCCTTCGGTTGTCAACTCCTCCCTTTTTTCAGGCACCAGTGTCACAAGATCAGGTTTTATATCAAGAGCAATCCCAACCATTTCAGAAGTCGGAGCCATTTCCAGGATAAGCTTTGTATGCACAACCTGTCGCAGAATTCTGACATCCCGATCCTGAATGTGACGTCTATCCTCACGAAGGTGAACAACAATGCCATCTGCCCCGGCCAATTCGGCCAGCACCGCTGCCGCCACAGGCTCAGGGCAACAAACTCCCCTGGCCTCCCTTAATGTTGCAATATGATCAACATTTACAGCTAATCCAGCCATTAACAAGCCTCCTGCATATAAAAAGATTTGGTAACGATACCTTTTGATGAATTCGTAAAACAGGGATTAAGGATTAGGGGTTAAGGATTAAAGGTCTCCTTAACACTTAACACCTAACACTTAACACCTAACAGGCATAACAATTCATTACTCTTGTTTTCCATTTTATCCGCTTCTTCCTTAGATTTTTCATGATCATAACCAAACAGATGCAAAACCCCATGTATTAGAAGCTGATCAAAACGATCTTCCATGCTTATTTTAGCGAGTTCTCCCTCTCGCATGGCAGCTTCAACCGAAATAACCACATCTCCAAGAAGCTGCGGAGTTATATTTGAAAATCTCCCTTCGCGCATTGGGAAAGCAATAACATTTGTGGGACCTGAGCGATCAAGATACCTTTTATTCAGCGCCTCTATCTGAAGATCATCAACGATAAGGATCGAAAGTTCTCCATCAGGACAGTCCAAGGCGTTTAATATGACCTGTGCTTTTTGCTGTATTTTCTCTTGTAATATCCTGCGCTTGTTTTGCCTGTTGTCCATCAGAATTTTCATCGCCGTTTTTCCCATTGTTTGTAGCGAGTTGCTCGGGATATTCGATTCGATTATGGTACATCCCGTTTAATATTTTGTTAAAGCTTTTTGCTATGCTGTGCAAATCTTTTAAGGTCAGATCACAGTTTTCAAGCTGGCCGTTGGAAAAAATCTTGTTTATGAGATCCTGCACAAGGCGCTGTATCCTGGGCTGAGTAGGATTATCAAGCACTCTCGACGCCGCCTCAACAACATCTGCCAGCATGACAAGAGCCGCCTCCCTGGTTTGGGGTTTAGGGCCGGGATAAAGGAAATTATCGATATTTACCGCGTCTCCTCCTTTATTTTTTTTTGCCTTTTCATAAAAGTAACGGATAAGGCTTGTGCCGTGGTGCTGCCCGATGGTGTCGATTATGGCCTGACCCAATTTATTCTCTTTGGCTATCTCGACCCCTTCCTTTACGTGAGACATCAAGATCAGACTTGACATGGATGGAGCAAGCTTATCATGCTTGTTCCTGCCGTTTTTCTGGTTTTCAATAAAATACAGCGGTTTCTTAATCTTGCCGATATCGTGATAATACCCGCATACTTTTGCCTGCAAAGAGTTAGCCCCTATTGAAGATGCTGCCGCTTCAACCATAGAGCCTACAATTACAGAATGATGATAAGTTCCAGGAGCCTCTATCATAAGTTTACGTAAAATAGGGCGATCAAGATTTGCAAGTTCCAGCAGCTTTATATCTGTCGTGTAATCAAAGGCTATTTCTACAAGAGGCACAATACCTGCCGCAACAACCCCGGAACCGACCCCCCCTGCTATAAACGCAAAAGCCCAGCCATATAAGAGGTTGGAGCCTGAAAACTCAGTTATATAAATATTTATAGCTGTTACAAGTATCAAATTCAGCAATCCAAGTTTTACTCCAGCCTTTATAAATACTTTGCGCTCTCGGCAATTCCTGATCCAATAGGCAGCCATTGTGCCGTTAAGCAGAAAGTAAATAAAAACTTCAAATCTATTTTGGAATATGATTGCCGTGCAGAGCGCGGTCAACATGGCAAAGGAGATAGCGATATCAAAACCCATAAATAAACATACCGTCATAGCGCCTGCGGCAAGGGGAACACCATAAAGAATTGGTGAAGAGGATACTGAAAAAGGGGTGCTTTGGGTCAGTACACCAGAAAGTGATGACGAAATCCTGGCGATGAAAATAAAGGTTATAAGCATACTTGCGATAAAGAGCAGGTTTTTGTTGTTGTTAAGAACATTTCGGCCTTGAGGATTTATATTAATAATATATGTTATTATCAAAAGGCATAAAAGCAGCATTGAGGCTCCAATGCTGCTTGCAAGTATTTGCTTATCTTTTATATGGGTCTGCAGGGTTTTCAGTTTTAAAAGCTGAACTTCGGTAACCCTTTCCCCTTCACGCAAGAGCATCTCACCTGCCTTTATTCTGTAAAGAACAGGCTTGGTTTCTGCCGCCGCGCTCTTTTTCAGTTCTTCGGTCGCGCTCCTGTTTAATGTTATATTAGGTTGCAGAAGCCTTTGAGCAAAATCTACTATCAGGTTTATCAGTGTATAGTCTAAGTCCTTAATGAGGGGTTGACCAATAATTCTGACCATGGTTTTTGCCTGGTCAAGACCGTAATATTGCTTTAAGTTATTGACCAATATGTTTGTTTCGGTTCCGACATCCCTTATAAATATTCCCTTGTCTGCATCTTTAAGAAGTATTTCCTTATTTGCCACAACACCGTTTTCCAAAATCTGTGTTAATATTCTGGAAATAAAATAAGCAATATCTTTCAAAAACTCTTCTTTTTCAAGAATCTGATATGCCCCTTTACTGACGGAAATGCCGATTATTTTCTCAAAACCATGCTTCATCTTCCATATCTGTTCATGGACGGAGGCTTTATCCTTGGGAGCCTCTTTACTCTGGCTTTGCGTTTCATCTTCAAAAACCGCTCTAAGATCGGCAAAGGCCTGATTCACACGATTGGTTAATTTTGACGATAATAGTTTATCATAATCATAAACTGTTAAAATTTTCTCAACAGCAAGCTTGCGGTTTGCTTCTGTAGCAGACTCATCCTCAATAAAAAAATCTCTCGGAGACTTAATATCCCTGTCAGCAACATCGCCTGTTTTATAAGAACGCCCTGTAATAACAAGACCCGGGTAAAGAATGATGCTAAATATTACGGCGACCCCAACAAGTATGCTCCACCGAACATAATTGCTGGAACCTAAAAGTCGATTAATCGATTCTTTGCTTTTCTCTATATTTATTTTAATAGATTTCATTATTCTTTTTTTTTGCATCCAGTTTTTCATATGCCTCAATAATCTCCTGGACCAATCTATGGCGCACAACATCGGTTTTTGAAAAAAACACGAACTCTATGCCGTCTATGTCCTGAAGGATATTCTTTGTTTCTATAAGCCCGGAAGGTTTCCCGACCGGAAGATCGGTCTGTGTGATATCACCTGTAATAACGGCCTTGGAGCTAAAACCTATTCGGGTGAGAAACATCTTCATCTGTTCTGAAGTGGTGTTTTGCGCTTCATCTAAAATAACAAAAGAATCGTTTAATGTTCTGCCTCGCATGAAAGCGAGGGGAGCCACTTCAATAATCCCCTTGTTCATCAGGCTCGACACCTTCTCAAAACGCATCATATCATGAAGCGCATCGTAGAGAGGTCTTAAATACGGATTGACTTTTTCGGTTAAATCACCGGGCAAAAATCCAAGCGCTTCTCCGGCTTCAACCGCGGGTCTGGTTAAAATTATACGACTAACCCGCCCTTCTGAAAGTGAGGCAACCGCCATTGCCATCGCCAGATAGGTTTTACCCGTTCCCGCGGGCCCGATTCCAAAAACCATATCATATTTTCGAATAGCATCTATATAGTCTTTTTGAGCCCGGCTTTTTGGGGTTATCGAATGTTTTTTAGAAGTAACGTAAACAGTATCCAGAAAAATCTCCTTTAAATTAATGCCGTCATCTTCACTCAGAACCCTGATCGCATAATCAACATCATTTGGATAAATCGGATAATTGTCCTTTAACAGGCCGTAGAGCTGCTCAAGTATATTTTGCGACAACCTCACGCCAATACTGTCGCCCTGAATAAATACAGTACTGCCTCTTGCATTGATTGTAACACTTAATGCACTGGCAATTCTTTGAAGGTTGCTGTTATGCTCGCCGAAAAGCTGCCTTGCCGCATTTATATCTGAAAAGGTATATTCGATTTTTTTACTGTCTGATTTATCTTTCATGTTGGCATAAAATCTACTTTGATTTTTTATGTATCACAATCCTTTAATTTAATGCAAACTACAATTTTAAGGTAATAAAGTAAAAAAGAAAAACACCTTGACTGATAAAATTTGCTTTGTTATTTTTAATAATATTATAATCCCTGCCTGCCGCAGGTGAGTTGAAGACCTTGTAGCTAACCTATTACAATAAAAGAAAAAAATATCAGTGATGATCGGTGCAGATCGGTGGCTGATAGGATAATGCTATGAATACTTTTGATATTGCGATAATAATTATTTTCGGTTTTTGCATGATAAGAGGGTCTTTTAGGGGGCTTATCAAGGAACTGTCTTCAATTATAGGGGTATTAGGCGGTTTTTATGCTGCATATACATATTACATGCGGGTTGCAATTCCTTTATCCAGCTGGATACAAAACGATTCATATCGCAATATACTAAGTTTTTTGATCATTTTTTGCACAGTTTTTATAATAATCAGCATTTTAGGCATAATAATCAAATATCTTCTCAATATTACCTTTTTAGGCTGGGTAGATCGCATTTGCGGCATTGGATTCGGCTTAATCAAAGGGGTGCTTATTGTATCTGTTCTGCTTATTGCCTTTACTACATTCCTTCCAAAAGGGGCGCCTGCAATCAAAAACTCCTTGCTCGCACCCCATGTGAGAATGGTTTCTGAAAAGATGGCTAAAGTTGTCCCAAAAGAGATGAAACTCAACTTTCTATCCAAGATGGAAGAGTTAAAAAAGGCCTGGAAATAAAGGTTTAATTTTAAGAGCTCTGCCATCAATCGATATAACCAATGCTCCATTTTTGTCGGTACGAAATATACGGGAACCAATCTCATTATATCTTTTCAAAACTTTTTGATCCGGAAATCTAAAACTATTTTTCCAGCCCGCCGATATTATTACAATTTCCGGCTTGATCTTTTTCAAAAACATGGCTGTGCTGGACATCCTGCTGCCATGGTGCGGCGCAATAAGGACCGTGCTTTTTAATTCATCTCCATGAGTTGCAATAATGTCCCCCTCTGCGCAAGCCATAATATCGCCGGGAAATAGAATCGATTTTGATCCAAAGCTTACCTTTATTACAAGGGAATTATTGTTAACATTTTGTTGTTTTTCATTTTTTCTTTTTTCAATGTAATCTTTTGGGGGATAAAGAATCTTAAAGCTTGCTCCGTTTATTTCATAACTGCGCGGCATGTCTTTAAATGCAACCGTTTCTATCCTGTTTTTCTTTATAATTTCCATGAACTCGGTATAATTATTTATATCTGCGGAATCGCTGTTACACCACAATCTTTTTACATTAAAATGCCTGGCTATATATAATAATCCATTCAGGTGATCGGTATTTGGATGGGAAAGAACAATTGTATCGATTGTTTTGATCTTTTTGCGCCACAAAAAAGGGGCAACAATTCTTTCTCCCACATCAAAAATCGAATTGTCTGAAAACCCCCCTCCATCAATAAGAAAGCAACGGCCCCCTGGTAGTTCTACAAGAGCGGAACTACCCTGACCAACATCAATAATAGTAACCCTGAGATCATTGCGCCAGAACCTGTTATATGCCCAGTAAAAGGCATCAACACTGCCGGCAAAAATGACAAATGCTGCGGCAACAATTGCTGTTTTCCGTCTGAGACCAATCCCTTTCAGGTTCAAAATC
The DNA here is from genome assembly GCA_035529315.1 of Anaerolineae bacterium. Lineage (NCBI taxonomy): Bacteria > Bacillati > Chloroflexota > Anaerolineae > Anaerolineae bacterium. Next base: position 34,435 of record DATKWZ010000034.1, on the reverse strand, counting down.
GCCCAGGCCAAAATATAATAGCAACATATTTCAAAAAAATTGGGGGTTATGGTTTTAATTGCCGCAAAATCAAATCCGGCAATATAATGCACAATGCCCAGTGTATGTGCCAGCACACCGGCGCTCCCCTTTATACAGATTGAAGCTCCGGAAATGCTCAGCGGATATAACAACACGGAAAACAATCCCAAGGGGACAACAACAAAGCCTATTATTGGTACTATCAATAAGTTTGCAGCAATACCAACCAGAGAAATCTGATTAAAATAAAACATGACAAGCGGCAGTGTGCCTAATATTGCAAAGAAAGAAATTAATGAAAAGGAAAGCAGCCGTTCCAATATCCTGATGCCCCATCCTTTCTTAATCATTCCCTTATTGCCTGCAGATTTAATATGTCTTAGAGACCAACCATATATTATTGAAAGAACAGCCATAAAGGAAAGCTGGAATGAAATCGAAAAAAGTGATACGGGATGAGCGATAAGAATAATCATTGCAGCCATTGCCAGGGTATTTATGGGGTCCTGTTCCCTTTCAAACAGAAATGTCATCAAAAAAACGGTAACCATAATTACCGCCCTCTGGGTGGACGGTGACATCCCGGAAATCAGACCGTATAAAATTACAGGAAACAGGGATAAAATCGCAGCCCCTTTTTTAGTCCACGCATTCCATAGAAAAAATTTAATGTAAGAAAGAAGCTTTCTGAAAAATATAAAGGACGCGGTTGCAATAATCCCGATGTGAAGCCCTGATATAGCGAGGAGATGCCCGATCCCAGCCCGGTTAAATGCTTCCCTTATATTTTTTTCAACTCCGGTTCTATCACCCACGATAAGGGCTTTTAATACCCCCTGCTGGTTGCCATCACCTGTCTTGTCAATTAAACCGGAAATTTTGTTGCGGGCTTTTTCTATAATGGTATTAATCCCAGAAACTGAATTTCTGGTTAATATAACAACCCTTTTCCCTGGCACATAGGCGCTTCCCCATATTTTTTTAAAAGCCATATATCTTCTATAATCAAAGCCGCCGGGATTGTTGAAATTTCTGATCGATCTGATCTTGCTAATTAAGGAGAGCCTGTCTCCGACAAAGATATCCGGAAAAGGCTTTGTTGCTGTAACGCGGATCTTTCCTGTGACAGGAAAGGGGCTGTTATCCCTGCCAAGGGTTTCAACACGTAAAATTATTGTTAATCGATTATTACAGGCTTCCGGATTCTTATCGACAACTCCGACAATTTCCCATTGATGGTTATCTGTAAAATGTGTGATGTGATTGTAAGGAAACCTGGGAGCAACCCATGGTTGTATAAGAAGGTATCCAAATGCACAAAAAATGACTAAGGGCAAAACAGACAGGGGTTTTTTATATACTGCTCGAAAAACTATTAAGCCTGCGCATAAAAAAATGATAGAATATGCCCAGATAGCATTGCCCGGGAACCAGAACCCGGAGACAATCCCGAATATCATTGATATTAGAAGGGGGATAATTGGACGTGAACAGATTCTGTAGGCCATTTCTCATTCTCTGACCCGTTTTATTGCAGCTCCGATCTTAACAAACTTTTTTTCAATTGCTTCATATCCGCGATCTAAGTGATACACGCGATTTACCTCTGTTTTGCCCCTGGCCACAAGACCGGCTAATATAAGAGATGCGCTGGCGCGAAGATCTGATGCAATAACCGGCGCTCCAGACAGCATGGAAACGCCTTTAACTATTGCAGTATTACCTGATATCTTAATATCCGCCCCCATACGCTTGAGTTCGCTTACATGAATAAAACGGTTTTCAAAGATGGTTTCTGAAATAATGCTCAGCCCTCCGGCAATCGACATCAAGACCATAAACTGAGCCTGCATATCAGTAGGAAAACCAGGATACGGCATGGTTTTAATATCAATACTGCTGATTTCATCTGATCCGATAATATGAATATTTTTATTATTTACCTTAATATCGGCATTTGTCAGCCTTAGCTTGTGAATGATAGTTCGCATATGATCGGGTTCACAATTCAAAAGCTTTATATCGCCGCCTGTCAGGGCTGCTGCAACCATAAAGGTACCCGCTTCTATCCGGTCGGGTATTATGGAAACCGACACTGGATGAAGGGAAGGAACCCCTTTTATTGTAATTACAGATGTTCCCGCCCCCTGAATATCCGCGCCCATTTTGATTAATACATCGGCAAGCGCCACTACCTCCGGCTCGCAAGCAGCATTACGAAGAACAGTAACACCATCAGCCAAAACAGCGGCCATCATCAGGTTTTCTGTTCCAGTTACTGTTGCAATATCAAAATAAATTTCATTTCCTGTAAGACGATCAGCAAAAGCTTCGACATAACCGTGTTTTAACTCAATCGAGGCTCCAAGACGTGCAAGCCCCTTTAGATGCAAATTAATCGGCCTTGCGCCGATAGAACATCCACCCGGCAAAGACACTCTGGCCTTTTTAAGCCTGGCCACAAGAGGGCCTAAAACCAGTATAGAGGCCCTCATCTTCCTGACCAGTTCGTATGGCGCCTCGGTATTACAAAGCCCTCCCGCATCTATCCGAACAGTGCTTCCATCCTCCTCTATTCTTGCCCCAAGGCTTGCAAGCAAAAGTTTTATGCTCTGTATGTCTTTCAGGTCCGGAATATTATTATAAGTATTCCATCCATCAACAAGCAGCGAAGAAACCAATATCGGAAGAGCGGCATTTTTAGATCCGCTTATCTTTACTTCGCCCTTAAGGGAGCACCCCCCCTCTATGATAATTTTATCCATACATGCTCACTTTTACGCATAAAAAAAGCGCCTACCAACATTTAACAATGAGGTAAGCGCTTTTATGGTTTTGAGTTTTTAATTTTTAATGACCACCTTTGCCCTTGGCAGTATCAACAGCGGCCTTGATAATACAATAGGTCATGCCGAGGCCTATAATAGTGAGCGCATACCACAGACCGCCCATAAATACCATGTGAGTTAAGTCCCACACCCATTCAAACGAAAACGGAAGCATATTTGTCCTCCTCTATATCTGCCCCTGCAACTGCCGCTCCTGCGGGAATATCGGCAAATAACGGTATGAAATCATTACTAGAATAATGCCGTATGCTACCGGAAGGATAGTTGTAGCTATCTCCTGCCAGCTTGGAAAGTACATAAACCAGCTTTCAAATGTAAGCACCGGCACAGCCATAACCTGAAGCACCAACACCCATCGATTCACGCATGCCCCAAGCGCACCAAGGAACACGGCGCTAATAAGCAAAAATGAAGACTTGCGCCCTGTTTTGGTAATAAGTATTATAGATGGAACAACTCCGCATATCACAATTTCAAGCACAAGTATCCATGGTCCATATAAAGGATTGTTGGAATAAAAATCCATTAAAGTAAATCCTTTAGACGGCGCTGTAACTGTAGCCCAGTACCAGGTATCAATTATCTTCGCAACAGTATATGTTGCAAGCATCCAGCCGGCGATCTTGGCCAACAGCCTGATAACATTTTGTTTAACAAGCTTTTTCCTTGTTATCTTTTCGGTAATCCACGTAATAAGTATTGTAAAGCACGGCCCGCATGCTGCAGCCGACCAGGTAAAGAGAAAAAATGTCCATGGCCAGATAAAAACCCCTTCCCTGTAAGAAAAGGGACGTCCAAAAAGCACGCCCGAAACTCCGCCAAGAGATCCCTGATGGAAAAAGGAAAGAAAAGCGCCTGTTGCCGCAAATATTGCCATTATTCCATGCATATTATGGCTCAGATTATGAAAAAATGGTACCCTGTCAACCTGCCTGTTTTCAAGAATAAGCGGGATATATTCTATTGTAAGAACCGCAAAATAGCATGAAAGACAAAATGCCACTTCGGTCAGCATGGAATGGACATTTGCATGCCAGAAAATAAACCACCCTCTCAGCGGTTGTCCGATATCAATAGCAAGGATAAGAAGCGCAGAGCTGTAACAGATAAACCCTATTAAAACAGCATAGTTTATAATATTTTTCAGTTCATCCTTTCCAAAGACATATCTTAATAAACCTGTAAAAAAGGCTCCGCCACCAAGGGCAATCACCGCCAGATCAGCCCAGATCCACATGGCAAACCCATAGGAATCATTCATGTTGGTCTGGTTAAGGCCCTTGAACCAGCATAGCAGCATGGCAAAAACACCCCATAATAACACAGCACCGACCACGATGATCCCCAAAATAAATTTTCCAAATGAACAGCGTTTAACCCCCTCGGGTATTAATGCAGAATCCATAAGTTATGTGCTCCTAAAATATATGCGGTTATAATTTTTTAATGGTTTCCTTGCTTACCCTCGTCCTTAACATAATTATCTCCGGCTCGCCTCACCCACTCACGGCTTGAAAGATAGTAAACCTTGGGATTTGTGCCCAGTCTTTCAAGCAGCCTGAATGCATTAGGATTCATAGGCCGCCCCCCGTGTTTATGGTCAGGCTTTACTATTTGATTCACAGCATGACCTGGATTGTTCAGATCGCCAAATGTAATAGCGCCGGCAGGGCACGCCTGCGTACATGAAGTTTGATATTCATCCTCCTCCAGTTCGCGACGGCCTTCAACATAAGCCTTGTTCATTGCTAATTGATGTCTGTGAAAGCAAAAGCTGCATTTTTCCACCACACCTCTCATGCGTGGAGAAACATTCGGGCTTAAATATTTTTCCATACCATCAGGCCAGATAGGATCCCACCAGTTAAAATAACGTGCATGATACGGGCAGGCAGCCATACAGTATCTGCATCCAAAACAGCGAGTATAAATCTGGCTGACTATCCCTGTTTCATGATTATAGTCGGTAGCAGTAGCCGGGCAAACAGATACGCATGGTGCATGGCCATTATGTCCCTCGCAATGCATACATGGTCTGGGGATATAGCATATGTCGGCTTCAGGAAATTTTTTGCTGTTTGTCATCCTGTAAACACGCATCCATGTGATGCTGTCGAGCTTGTTTGATTCGTCCTTTTTAAACGGAATGTTATTTTCAGCCATACAGGCCGCCATACAGGCTCCGCATCCGGTACATTTATCTAAATCTACGACCATTCCATACTTTTTGGCTTTTGTGTGTTTGCGCTGTTCTTTCATCAAAACCCCATCCTTTGATTTATGCTCTTGTCAGCTTGGCCCTTATTCCCCAGGCTGCATTCAGGCCGGAAACAGGATCTTCGACCGGACCGATGAGTTCGTTAAAATTAACACCCTTGTCAGCCAGGTACTCGTCATAGGCTGTATGGCCCAGCCCTCTGGGCAAGGCTACCAATCCGGGCATAATTCCATTAAAATGATGAATCCTAACCTTTACACTACCTTTTGGAGTACTAAGAATTGCATGATCGCCCTCTCTAAATCCTCTTGCCGACCTTGGATTAACTTCAACGACGATCTCTTTGCCTTTAAGAACTGTATCCTCTACGGTTTTTATGACAAATGGCGGATCTCCGATAAAACCGTTTGCAAGTCTCATGGAATCGTACGGCATGAGTATAAGAGGATAAGCTTGTTCATCTCCTTCAATCTTTATTGATTCTGCCCTGCCCTTATTAACAAACTCAAATTTTCCGGAAGATGTATTAAATGCGCTACCCCAGCCCGAGGGCCTGAAATCAGAATCAACCCAGAATCCATCATTAATTAATTTATCCCACTTATTTCCCAATGTTTCCTTTAGGCAAACTTCATAACTGTCCCATGGAAAAGCCTCTGCTATCCTTCCCCCAAATGATTTTGCCATAAGAAGTATCACATCGCCCAGATGTTTTGTATTAAATTCTGGTTTTACTACCGGCTTTGAAAGGCTTATAATAGGTTTTTGCAGTCCAACCGGTGTCGGCACATCTTCATAGCGTTCAAGAAAAACATGGTTTGGAAGGATAAGATCGGAATTTACAGCTGTTTCATCCATATATGAAGAAAAACTCACAACAAAGGGTATTTTGTTAAATGCCTCTTTCACCGCTTTGCTGTCAGGTATTGTATAAACCGGATTAGCGCCTGCAACAAAAAGAGCCTCTATAGGATATTCTTTTCCGGAATTAATAACATCGGGCAACCTGTCTAACAGATATCTTGTGTCCGGATATCTGTTGCTCCCTGCGCCGTCAATACGCTTCTTATGCAGACCATTTACAGCAACGCGATCCATTTCTACTTCAGGCCATTTTATATAATCAGGATCCGGAACCGTCCAGACACCCCCCTTTTTATTGATATTGCCGACAAGTGCATTTAATGCGTGCACTGCCATAAATTCATTCAGACTGCCAGGTGTTTTCCCCTGACCTTGCCCGCAAACCGCCAGAGGTTTTGATGCGCCCGCAAAGCTCTTAGCTAATGATTCTATTGTGGAAACAGATACGCCGGTAATCTCCGCAACATCATCAAGGCTGAATTTATCGAGTACAATCTGCTTGAATTGTTTAAAGTCGGAAGAATAATTATTGACGAAATCGGCGTTATACAACGATTTTTGAATAATCACATTGGCAATAGCCAAAGCCAGAGCAGCTTCTGTTCCAGGATTTATGGCAATCCATTTATCTGCTTTAGCAGCCGTGTTGGACAGACGGGATTCGATCTGAACAACCTTACCTCGCTCTTTCCATTTACTATTGGCCTTGATCATACGCACCGGCGAACCCCATCCCTCTATCAGTCCACTTCCAAAGCTCAAAACAAAATCGGAGTTTTCAGCATCAAATCCAACTGAACCCTGGACACCCTGCATCAGGTGCATTGTCAGCTCGTATGAATCCTGAATTGATGGAATGCGTATAAAGTTTGGAGAACCATATGCCGTCAAAAATCTCCCTAAAAGCTGAGCTACTGTTCCGCGATCAGTACCGGAAATACAGGCAACTGTATGGGAATTGCCTTTTTCTCTTAACTCTCCAAGTTTTTTTACAACCTCTGCAATGGCTTCATCCCAGGAGATTTTTTCCCATCTTCCTTCACCTCGCGCTCCCACCCTCTTTAATGGTGATTTAACACGTGTCGGGCCGTAAAGCAGTTGAAGTCCGGATAAGCCCAGAACACATATGCCGCCATCATTTACAGGGTGCCCTTTCATACCCTCTATCTTAATTGCCCGGTTATTAACCTTGCGAACAGTAATACCACAACCACCAGGGCAGAGTGTGCATATAGAATCTACATGGCTGACCTCTCCATCCTCGGGCACGGGAGTCCATGGCCACATCTGTGACCATATGGAACTGTCATCCATCAGCTTTAACGGCAATGGTGAAAGGGCTGTGCCGGCTGCACCACCGATTATCAATGATAAAAAACTTCTTCTACATACCTTCATAAGATTCTACCCCTTAAAATCTTGCTAATAAACTAATGAGGTTATCAGCCTATTTATGGCATACAAAACATGCATCTTTCTGTATCTGAACTCTCACCTGACTGCTCGCCGGTTTTTCATAAGGTCGAGGCATCCAGCTAATAGGCCACGGAAGAGTTTGAACGGTTTTTACCTCAGCCTTAAATGTTGCGTGACATTCAGCACAATCATCCATCTTCATCCGATCCCAGGTATTCTTCTTGAGGCCGGCGATGTTTTTTCCCCAGATATCACGGCTGTATCCTGTAAGCCTGTTTTCTTCGTAAACTCTTGAATGCTTTGATTCGCCGATATGCCCGTGACATGTGACACAATCCAGTTCTCCCATTTTGACATGGGCTGCATGGGAAAAGAATACACAATCAGGCTGCCTTGAATAGACCAGCCACGGCACCTCATTCCCTTTTGTCACATATTCCTTGACAAACTTGAACTCCTCAGGATTTTCCCCCTGCACCTCTTCGTGACATTCAACGCACTGGGCAAGTTTCGGCACACCGGAAAAGCTTCCATCTTCACGAAAATAATGACAACTTTCACATCCATTCTCAACAGCCGCAACATGAAAAACATGATTAAAATCAACAGGCTGTTTTTTCTTGGAATAGAGAAGCTTGGGAAATATTATCCAGCCCACTGCAAGACTTGCTATTAATCCAATAATGAAAAATATGAGAACGACGCCCCACCCTCCATTCTTCCGCTCTTTTTCAGGGCATTTCGTTGTTTCTACCTGCTGGACAGCCTCTTCAGATTTATCATCTAATGTACTCATAGAAACTCCGTTAACTTTTAGGTGAAATAAACAAAGTTGAACAATTTTTTATTATGGTATGTGATGATATAAAAATAATTGGGGGACGTTTACCTATAAATATCATTTTTGTCAAGAAAAATTATTATTATCCTTGTCCATAACTATGCAAACCCGGAAGGAGATTCACGCCAAAATATGTAAAAATAACGGCCATAAATCCTATTATGGAAAGATAGGCGATTTTCCTTCCTTCCCAGCCTCTCATCATCCTTGCATGTAATAGTGTTGCATAAATAAACCAGGTTATCAGAGACCATGTCTCTTTAGGATCCCATGACCAGTAGGTCCCCCAGGCGGAATTTGCCCATACAGCCCCTGTTATTATGCCGATTGTCAGAAATAAAAAACCAAGGGTTACCATTTGATGCGTCAATTCATCCAGAATGCCGGCATTCGGGAAACGACTAAACAAACCGGTTTTGCCCTCTGTTTTTCTTTGACTAAAAAGATATATGATGCTTACACCAAAAGCGATTGCAAAAGCAGCATATCCAATAAAACAGGTCATTACATGGGCAATAAGCCAGTTGCTTTTTAATGCCGGGAACAGGGGCTGTATACGATCATTAATGTTTGGAGAAAGCGAGGCATAAGCTATGGCCATAAAGGCCAAAGGGGTTGCAAAGGCTCCAATTGCCCGGTTTTTATAAGTCTGCTCAACTACAAGATATATGACTCCGATAATCCACGCAAAAAAAACAAGGGATTCATACATATTTGAAAGCGGGGCATGGCCTATTCCAAGCCTGTAAGATTCTATCCATCGCAAAGCAATACCACCGGTATTGCCGACAACGGCAATTATAGCTATCCATGTAGCAATCCTGCCGGGCATCTCTTTCTTAAAAACACAGGAAACAATATATAAAAATGCTGCCATGCCATAAATAAATGTTACAATTGATAACAAATTTGAACTGTCCATTAATCTATCCTTAATCTTGATAATATTGATGAATACATAAAAGGCCGAATTTGTCAGGTCTTAATAACTCTTGATCACTTACCCATGCTTTTCGCTATCTTCTTTATCCTGCTTTGCATTCCAAGTCTATTTTTGCTTGCTGTCCCTGCTACCATAATCCTGCTTTTCTTTCCACTCTTACTTATTTCAACACAAAGCCTTTGATGGGACATAAAAAAGGTTATAAAACATCCGATAATCATTATTACAAACCCTGAATAAACGACTAAAACCCCGGGGTCGCTTGTCACCTGCAGCCCTGTATAATATCTATGATCATAATCTTCCACAGAAACGATCAGATCGTCATTTCTAATCCTGTCATCAAAAAACGGAAAACGCACAGGAAGTATGACATGGACCGGACTCCCATTTTTAGGGGTAAGAATACCCATAAATGTTTTTCCAAGATCATGGCCTCTGAAACCATATGAATCTCTGTGGCCCTTTATAACAAACTGGCCCATATCTCCGGGGATATCAAACTGCTGCCCCACAGACAACTTTTTCTTATAACTTATGCCGGTTACACGGTTTTTAAAATTCAAAGCAATCTCTCTGGGAGGAAGCTCGCCATAACTGGCCTGAAAGATATTTATTCCCTTGTAACGGAGAGGAGCATTCACGATAATATCCCTTGTCAAAATAGATTTCCCTTGTTCAAGGATTGTCAGTTTTGAACGATATTCGCTTGGAGTACCGGAATCGTAAAACTTTATATTAAAATCATCACATCTGATTTTAAAATCTAATCTCTGTGTTTTGCCGGTATTATTCAGTCTGATATTATTAACTGTTTCACCTTCAGGGATATTGGCAAATCCTGCAAAACCGAAAATCGAACCTATCAGACTGCCGATCAGCAATAGTATAACACTAAGATGAACAGTATAAACCCCGATACGGGTCCAACGCCCTTTTTCAGCAAAAATACAGAATCCATTATCTGTTTCTTCAATCCTTCTGTATCCGAAGCTTCTGGAAACAATCGGAACATATATCCTTTTCAAATCTTCAGGTGAACGGCTGTCGGTAAATTCTTCCTTGTCAGAAAGATTTCTGAATTTTGAAACATCAAAAAGGGGGGTTTTAACAAATATAATCTTCCATAAAGCAGAAAATCTGTTTATTGAGCAAACAACGACATTAATTGTCAGTATAAGAAGCAGGGCCTGAAACCACCATGAATGATACATATCAAAAATGTTAAAGGCTGATAATATTTTATAAAAAAATTCACCGTATTCACTCAGGTATGCATCAGCGCTTTTATTCTGAGGAATAATCGTCCCGAGAATAGAAGTAGCAGCAAGTGACAGAAGAAGCGTAACGGTTAGTTTGATCGATGCAAATAATTTCCATAATCTGCCGGAAAAATCAGCAGATCCTGTATTTTTGTTCATCATTTGTCCTTTCCATAATATATATATTGAAGAACCCTGTAGCAAGCTACAGGAAATCTTCGACCGTAAGGAAGTTAGCCATTTTTATATTCGCTCGCTAACCCCGCGGCAAGCTACGGGAAATGCGCTCGCTTTTGCGGTTCAACAACCTTAAAAATTTAAATCCTAATTTTATAAATTATCAGGATATAAACATAAAAACAATAGATATAGTGTTAATGCTGATGAACTCGTAAAAAGTCGTCACTTCGGTGAAAACCGGAGTCCATATAGAGGCCTTTGAAAAATGCTCAATTTTGTTTAAGTTCAAGGAAGGCAAAAATATGAGCGCTGATCCTTCACTTCGTGTAACCGCAGAAATACATTGAGTATTTTATGTTTTTAATCCCTTTATTCCGGTTTAACAATAATTACTGCTGCTTTATCGTTGTTTAGATGTTGTTTTGCCAGAACAGACAGCTCACCTTTTGTAATGGAAGCATAATCATCCATTATTGTCCTGCTCCAGTCAAGCTGCTGAGGATGCTTTTTTGATCCCGAAAGAACAGTATTTAGCCAGTAATAATTATTTTGCAGCATATCCTTTATGCCTGTAAGTGTCGGCCTGATGGCACGCTTTAACTCCTCCTTGCTTACTCCGCTAACGACAAGATCCGATATGACTTTCTTTACTTCCCCAACCACCATATTGCTTTCTTTTGGATCAACATGAATAAAGGCTTGAAACACCCCATATCCGGGATATGCCCGGCTTGCACTGTTGTATGCGACAAAAGAATAGGCAGCCCCTAGTTTTTCCCGAATCCTTTCCCGCAACCTTTCTGAAACAATATCCGCCAGTACAGAAAAAAGGCGTGTTCTATGGATATTCCATAAATCTTCAGTTGGATATGCAACAGCTACAAGACCTTTTGAAATTTTAGTTGAAACATTTATTTCAAGTGCTTGAGCAACAGGGAATCGGGGTGATTTTAACATCTCCTGTTTATCTACATCCCTTCGCTTAGGAAGGCTACCAAGATATTTAGAAGCTATATCAACTACTGCATCAACATCAAAATCACCAACCACTGAAACATCAATTTTATCATATCTTAATGATGGGTCAAGCCATGATTCAACATCATTAAGAGCCAAATGTTTGAACATATTATAAGATGGAAGCCCGAAACGGCTGTCGCCTCCGGCAAGAAAGCGCTTCCCGGTAAGGCTCATGGCGCCGTCAATGGAACTGGAAAGTTTAAGGTATTTTTGCCTAAACCGGTCCATGGAAAGTCTATAGGCATCTGCACTATATGCCGGATCCGTCAAATGAGCATAAAGGAGCTGAAACAGCAACAGCACCTCTTTTGATACTGTTTCGCCTTTAAAGGAAAAACAATCTTCGGCCACAGAAAAATTAACATCTGTGCTTCTTCCTGCCAGGGCGCGTTCAATTTCATCCCTTTCGAATTTGCCAAGTCCGCTTTCATTAATTACTTCAGCGCTTAAAGCAGCAAGTCCGGGCTTATCAGCGGGTTCGACAGATCTGCCCAATCCAAATGACAGATTAACAAGCACCTCATCAGCCTTAAAAGCTGTCTTTTTCAGGGTCAGGCTGACGCCGTTCTCAAAATCAACCTGGATAATGCCAAGTTCCGGGATTTCGGTTCTATCGCTGATTTTCCCCTTTTTTTCAGGTTCCGGCAGATAAGGAAAAGCCCGCGTCTTTATTTCAGCCGGTCTTGACACGCCAATCATGCTGCTTCTATTATATGCGGCAAGTATCAGATCTTCCGGTTTTTCATCAATACTTTTCAGCTCAGCATTTCCTGTAACAAGCACAAGCCTGTGTTTAGGCGCCCAAGTCTCCTTGAATGAATCGTGCGCCTGCTTTAATGTCAGTCGGTCAATAACCGGAAGCAGAAGATCTCTTCTTTGCTTTGGGGAAAGAAAAACCATATCTGTATTAAGATGCATTATTATTTCGCCCGCCAGCAACCGACTTTCTCGAGTTGACGCTTTATTTACAGCATTATCCAACCTTGACCTGAAATCCTTTTTTACCCTCTCAAGCTCTGACTTAGTAAATCCGTATTTCAATGACCTTCTAAGGGTTTGCTCAAGAAGCGCAAGTGATTTCTCCCAGTTCTCAGGGCTGCTTTCTGCTGTAATCTCGGCGGATTCTATCTGATTATTGGAAATGCCGCTGCTAATGGAAGCCAAGGTAAAAGGGGTATCAGACTTGCTTGCCAGTACATCCAGTCGGTTCTGGACAATTTGATCTGCAATATCCTTAATAAGTAATCTTTTCTGAAAATTAAAGGAATCCGGCTGCTGCACAATTTTTCTTATTATCTCTATGCTGGTCGTGGTATTTCCGATTTCCTTTTCAAAATGATAAAATGTTTTGATCCCTTTATGATTTATTTTGCCCAGATCCGGTTCCGGCAAAGGGAAAGCCTTTACAGATAACGTAGAAAATTTTTCAGCTATAAGTAAAGCAGCCGAGGATGCATCAAAGTCTCCGGTCATTACAAGTATAATTTTTTCCGGTCTATACCATGTATCATAAAAATTTTTAAACATTTTGCGGTCTGCATTTTTAATAAAATTTTCCAGGCCTATGGGAAATCTTTTTGATATTTTTGCTTCAGAAAACTCAAACTTCATAATTGAAACAAACCTGCGATAGGACGCAGAATCACGTGTACGCTTTTCAGCCAAAACAATCCGGCGTTCCCTGTCTATTTCGGCCTCAGGGAAAATGGCGCCGTCTGCAAAGTCTTTGAGCACAGCGAGTCCCTTCTCTAGACCTTGCCTGTCTCCCTTTGGTAAAAGTATATCATAAACCGTTTCATAATATCCTGTACGCGCATTTGCATCAGGGCCGAACTTCATCCCTGTGCTTTGGAAGTATTTTACGAGTTCTCCGGGCTTGAAATGGGTTGAACCACAAAAAAGCATATGTTCAAGAAAGTGGGCCATTCCCTGCTGCTGATCAGACTCATGCATCGATCCCGCCTGAACATTCAGATGCATGCTCACCCTGCCCTTTGGTTTTCGGTTTTCCATCAATAGATACCTGAAGCCGTTCGGCAACCTTCCAAACACAAGGGATGGGTCTGGAAGAAGTTCGCTTTTTTCATGTGGCCACTTTGCCTGAAAACAGGGGTTGCCAACATTGGCATTCGCAACTGTTAAATACTTACCTGTCGCATCTGTTTGACGCGCAGTAATTGAAAAAGATAATACAACTAAAAAAACAAGACTATAGAGTAAATATTTAAAGACAAACTGTCTGAAAAGCTTTTTCAGCATTGTAAAACCCCTTGTAAAAGCCAAAAAGCCTTTAGCAAACCTGCCATGATATGCCTGGCAAGCTAAAGGCTTTTTATCTTTACGTTAAGCCGGCTTAGCTTATAAAAAAATAAACATAAAACTTCGAAAAACCGCTCAACTATTATTTTTTAATATAAATGCCGCGCTCCTTTGCGATAATCTGCCCTTTCTTTGCAAGCTTATAAAGAGCATTGCTGAGCTGCCTGGAAACAAGGCCGGTTTTTTCTTTCAATTCGACAATTGTTGCCCCTTTTCTGCTTCTTTTAATTATGTTTAATACTGCTTCAAGAGCAGTCTCATTTTTTTCAGCAGCAAGGGCGGTTTTTTTCTTTACAGGTTTTTTCTTTACACTGGTCTTTTTTGCCTTTGCGGCAGTAGTTTTTACTTTTTTAGAAGCAGTAGTTGCCTCAGGTGTCTGTAGTTTGTTTGTCTGCTTTAAAATGTTATCAACCTGCTTGAAAAGCGCCATAAGAGACTTAGATATGGTTTTTAATTGAGCCTGTAATTTCTTCATCTAAATACCCCTCCTTAAAATTAAGTAATTGAAAAGTTCTTTATGGTCGAAAAAAGACACGTGGCGATATGTTCAAAAATTTTTCTTCTCAAAAATCCGTAACATACACATTATTACAAGTCAACAAAAAGGAGAACTAATAATTGACAATGAATAAAACTTATGCAAAATTAATTTTTTTATTACTTAAAAGGAACACCAATTAATTAATAATGCCGACGGAATATTATATCCTGATTACCGGTTACATCTTTGGTTTTTATATGGCCTGGAATATTGGCGCCAATGATGTCGCCAATTCCATGGCTTCTGCTGTCGGAGCCAAGGCTATTACAGTCCGCCAGGCAATCTTTATTGCTGGGATACTGAATATAGTTGGCGCCGTATTTATCGGATCGCATGTTACGAACACAATCCGTAATGGCATTGTTTCGACTGAAATCCTCACGGATCCACACATGGCGATTATTGGCGCTCTTTCCGCGTTACTGTCTGCCGCGTTGTGGGTGAGTTTTGCCACCTGGAAATCTCTGCCCGTATCTACAACCCATTCTATTGTAGGCTCCATGATCGGTTTTGGAATAATGGCAGGAGGTGTCGAGGTTATCAAATGGAATCAACTCGCTGCTGTTGCATCAAGCTGGGTCATATCTCCGGTTTTCAGCCTTGTCATTGCCTTTGTAACGTTCAAATTTATTGTAAAATTGATTATTTCAAAACAGGATTCATTTGTCAGAGCGCTTAAATTATCCCCTTTTTTTATCGGTATCACCTTTTTTGTTGTTGTTTTATCATTTCTTTTTAAAACACCTCTTGGTAAAAAACTTGCGATTGGGACTACGTCGGCATTACTCATAGCGCTTGTTCTGGCCGTGGCTCTCGGATATACTGGGATGCTGGCTTTAAAACGATTTGTTAAAAATAAAAAAAACGGGGCGGAAGAAATCTTCAGGAGCATTCAAATAGGAACATCCTGCTATGTTGCACTGGCTCAAGGCGCAAATGATGTGGCCAACGCAATCGGCCCCCTTGCAGTAATCTATTTTCTGTTTAAAACAGGCGGTGTTGGCGCTGAGATGCCTGTCCCTGTTTTTCTACTTCTTTTTGGAGGCATAGGGATTGCATGTGGAATTGGTATGGCCGGCGCACGGGTCATGGAGACTGTCGGCAAAAAAATTACAACCCTTACTAATACACGTGGTTTCTCCGTTGAATTTGCCGCTGCGACAACCGTTCTTATCGCCTCAAAAATGGGGCTTCCTGTTTCCACAACACATGCGGCAATTGGCGGCGTGATGGGTGTGGGGCTTGCACGAGGGTTAGAAGCGGTCAATTTCAGAATAATCATAAAAATTATGATTTACTGGGTTTTGACCGTACCCATTTCCGCCGTAACCAGCATGATAATTTTTAAAATACTTCACTTAATTCTATAAAGGAGATAATTATGCGTATACCATTTTTATCGCTGTTTATCACATCACCTTTTGACGCCCTCATGGAACATGCGGAAAAGGTGAAAGAATGTGCGTGGGCTTTTCAACAGGCCATAGAGTGTTATTTGTCGAGGAAATGCGTAAATTTTGAAGACTTCAGACAGGAAGTTATTAAACTGGAAAGAGAAGCAGATGCCATAAAGCGCCGCATACGCGGGCACCTGCCAAAAGGAACCTTGATGCCTTTAGACAAATTCCAGTTGTTCCGATATTTAAAAGAACAGGACAGTGTTCTTGACACAGTGGAAGATGCTCTTGACTGGATTTCCTATAGACCTGAACCTGTAATTCCGGAAGTGCTTACAAAGGACTTCCTGCTTCTGGTTGACTCAAGCATTGACCCCATCGAGGAAATGGGCAGGATGGTATCAGAAGCAAAAAAGTATTTTGAAACCTTTAATGAAACCCAGCGGAATTTAGTCAAGGAAATCATCCGTAGTTTACGTCACAAGGAACATGAAGCAGATGTGGTGGAAGACAGGCTTAAACGAAGGATCTTTGAGATTAATTTAGACCCGGTTTCAGTATTTCATCTAATCAGATTGATTGAAATAATCGGCTCCATAGCAGATCATGCTGAAAACTCCGGCGATATGATGAGAGCAATGATTGCAAAATAAAAAGTCTCTTTTTATGATTGTTTTAAAAAGTCCTTTTCAATGGAAATATTACTTTTGTTTCTTATTTGCGTCAACCATTCATCAAATGTTTTGATTCTTTTTTGGCGCAGCAATCCTTCTTTTATGTTTGCTTTTTCTTTGACAAACCCTTCTGGGTCTGCCTCTTTCCTCTCCTTGAAGCTGATTACGTAATAACCTTTTTCTCCTTTAATTACCTTTTCCGGCAATTTTATTTTATTTGAAAGTTTAAAAGCAGCTTCAATAATTCCTTTCTCCAATCCAATATCAGAAACAGACTCATCCCGCTTGAAAAAACCGGTGCTGCTTAATTGCAAACCATATTTTACACACTGCGCGCTCATTAATTTGCCTTTTTTTAAACCAGACAAAAACTCATTTGCATCACTGCTCGCCTTTTCATCCTGTTTTTCCTTTATCAAGGCTGCAATGACCTTTTCCTGCACATCTTTTAATTCGGGTATTTCCCCGGTTTTTTCTTCAATCACCTGAAGGATGTAATATCCATCTCCAAGGTCGTGTATATCGCTAATCTCCATGGCCGAAAGATTAAAAGCAGCGGAAGCAAACTTTTCGCGGTTTTTAATACCCTTATCCGGACCTTTTACAGTAAAAAAATCTGTTGTCTGCAACTTGAATTTTCTTTCATTGGAGGCCTTTATCAGATCATCTCCTTCAAAAATAGTATCCAAAACAGATCCCGCATCTTCATAAGCAAGAGTTTTTGCCTCTTCATCGATAAGTTTTTTGCGTATCCTTTTTTTTGCTTCATCAATGGAAACAATCGATCCCTCATTGATTTTTTCAACCTTTATAATGTGCCACCCAAACCTTGTGCGAACCGGCCGGCTGATATCTCCGGCTTTCATGGAAAAAGCTTTATCGGCAAATGGCTTAACCATAGCCTCCTTTCTAAATACGCCAAGGTGTCCACCCTGGTCTTTGCTCGGGCATTCGGAATACTGTCTGGCAAGCTCGGCAAAATCCTTATCCTCCTTAGTCATCTGCAGAATATCAAGGGCTTTATTTTTTGCCTTTTCAACAGCTTCCGGGCCGGCATCCTTGTCAACCTTTATGAGTATATGCCGAGCCTCAACAGTTTTATCTGTTTTAAATTCTTCCTGGTGTGCTTCATAATAATACTGGATTTGCTTATCCGAAATATTGACCTTTGGCCTGTAATTGTCAGGGGCAAAACATAAAAATCGAACTTTTATCATCGGTTCTGTTTTATATGACTCTTTATGATCAACAAAAAAAGTGTTAATGTCTTCCGCAGAAGGATTGATATCTTTATATGTGCCGGGCTCGAACAGAATATAATCTATATTTACCGATGCATTGATCCATTTGAACCATTCCATGGCCTCCCCGTCTGAGACCTTGAGATTGCCAAGCAAAAATGATCTCAACTTTTCTATAAGCATAAAGCCTTTATGGTTAACCTCAAACTGCTCAGGGGTCAACCCGTAGCGATTTAAAGTACTTCTATAAAGGCTCTTGTCAAATACTCCGGATGTTTGAAATGCTTTTATTCCCCTGATAGCTGCGGCAAGCTCGTCATCTGAAACACGAAAATTGAGTTTTGCGGCTTCCTGAAGCAAAAGTTTCTGCTCTATAAGCTGATTTAAAGCCTGGTTTTTTATCTGAAGCATCTGTATCGTTTTATCATCTAATCTGTTGCCAAATCTTTGACGGAGCTGATCAATAAGGTTGTTGTACTCCTCTTTGTATTCTCCCGTGGTGATAGAATCTCCGTTAACTATGGCGACCCTGCCTCCCTTTTGAGCGCGAAAGCTTCCAACACCCCAGAACACAAAAACAATAACGATCGCTCCTAATATAACCTTGATCAGCCAGCTGCTGGCATGGTCCCGCATTAATCTAAGCATTGCAATCCACCTTTATCAAAATTGATAAATCCGTAAAAGTCAAATCCATCATGTTTTAAATAATTATACTGTCTTGCGTTCCATTTCTATCCATCTTTGTTCCAACGGTCTCTGAACAAAATACGCATAAATATTCATACTTATCCCCTTCGGGAAGAACGAGAAGAAGGCGTTTCCGGACAGGAACAGCCTGTTTGCAACAAGGGCAATAAAGCTGTGTTGCATCAAACTCCTTGAACATATCAACCGTATTTTCCGGTTGAGTATATCCTCCATATGCTTTGTTAGAATTTTGGCGATCCATTCTCTATTCTTAACTCCGGCCTTTTAAGATATGCTTCAATACCACAATGAAAATGATAAAATATGTTTTTACCATATAAAATTTCCGAATCTGTTTGTCATGTGCCCATTTAAATAAATATTGACACCTTAAATACTTTTTGTTACTGGTTGCGTCTTGCCTGCCTGTATAACATGGGGCTGTAGCTCAGCTGGGAGAGCGCATGACTGGCAGTCATGAGGTCAGGGGTTCGATCCCCCTCAGCTCCACCATAAATAAATTAAAGAACCATGTCGCAAACTACAGGGAATCTTCGACCGTAAGGAAGTTGGCAATTTTTAGATTCGCTCGCTATTGCGGTTCAAGCGCTTAGAAATAAACTAAGCGCTTTTTTTATACTTAATCAATTATATATGTAACAGTTTTATAACACTGTCAATGGTAGGTTTTGAAAAAGTCAGTCCATGCTTCACCATATCCCCTTGTACCCCCTGAATCCTTCAATCAATTCCTTGAAACTCTTGGGCCGATGATATTGCTATTCGCTATTCAACTTTGACGCCAAATTCCCACCAAAGCCCCAAAAGTCCACCTCTTTCAAGATAACTATAGCCGAATGGGGTTTAGGCGTACAACGCCATTGGCGCTCGGTAGCAAAACAATTAAGGGGTATCTGAAAGTAGTTCGCGCCTCTGGGCATAGGGATTGGTTGGCTGGAAACATGTGTCAATGGTTTGACGATGCCGGGTAAAAAAAGAGGGTTGTTTAAAATATTGTGTCAAAACTTTGACTTAATGGGGAGCATATTTTCCCTCGAGGCTATATGGCGGGTACAAATGCAAATTAACCCTGGGTGAGCATGGGATTTTTATAATTTTCAGGAAAAGTATGAAAATATTTCATCCCCCGGCGGGAAAATTTTGCCAATCCCTGCACGATTCCTACAGCATTACCCTTGAAAAACCGGATTTTCTTTACATTGGCATGGGACTTGCTTTTACAAATAATTTTAAGGATTGCTTTTACAAAGGATGGCCCCATGATACTACCCATTAAAAGATTTTTCAGAAATGCAAGCACAGCGGCACATGTTTTCCTTGGAATAGCACGGCGCATTGATTACAAGGCACTTAACCATTATATCATTTCCATGAACCAATGCTCGTCTCTGGACAATATTTTGCAAGAGGCTTCTCGATGCTTAAAAGAAATTTTGGACTACCACCTGTTTGCCTTTGCCGTACAAGACCAGGATCAAGACCGGTTGGATGTCTGGATTGATCCACGCATTTATCAGGCACCATTAAAGCAATTGATTTATAAAGATTTTAAAACGATTGGGGATTTAGAGATCCATTCCATCAATGAACAGGCGAATACGACCAGCGAATTGCTGACGTTTCACGATAAAAATCTTCTCTCCTATCCACTGATGGATGATAAGTGCTTGGCACGAATGTACATTTTGCCTGAAAGGCATATGCTGCCATACCATGATGAAATTTTAGAAATTATCGTGAAGACACTCGGGGTGGCGCTGAAAAATTACTTGAGCATTAAACGGCTGAAATATGATGTGGCGTTGGATTCCCTCACCGGATGTTATAACCGAAAGGAGTTTGATCGCCTTTTGGGTCACCATATAGCCGGTTCCAAGCGCTACGATCGAGACCTTTCGATCATCATGTTTGATATCGATCATTTTAAACAGGTAAACGATACCTACGGCCATCCTGCCGGTGATGCGGCGCTGAAAGCAATTTCAAAAGCAGTTTTAAATGCCATTCGCAAAGAGGATTATTTGGCCCGGTACGGTGGAGAAGAATTTGTCGTGGTGCTGCCGGATACGAAAACGCCAAAAGCGATGGAATTGGCGCAACGGCTTAGAACCGTTATTGAAAACCTCGATATTGCGATTACCCGTGAGCAAAGCATCCGAAAGACGGCTAGCTTTGGCGTTGCAACGCTTAGTGAGAACGATGACCAGAAAAGCCTTGTTAATGCAGCGGATGTGATGCTTTATCAAGCCAAATCCGCCGGAAGAAACAGGGTGGGGTTAAAGGTTTTGTTTTGACCCGTTATCTGTATTAAATACCAGGCTCATCCGTTTTAGAATATCATAATAAATCATTATCTGCTTAACATATTTTATTGGTTCTTTTCCTCTGCAGTATCCGTATTTAGCCTTTTCATAATACTTTCGATATCGTAAAAGAGGTAGAGTTTTCCCCAGAGAAGACCATTTGTCCGGATCAAAGTTCATTTGTCTTGCAAGATTTCTTGCATCCAGTATATGCCCCTGCCCTATATTATATGCGGCAAGAGCGATAAACAACCTGTCTGAAGAATCTGCTCCGTCAAAATGTTCGTATAGATTCTTTAAATGGCGAATTCCTGCATTAATATTCTGGACCGGATCAAACACGTCATTTACCCCAAGACTATCGGCAGTCGGAACTGTCAGTTGCATAAGGCCAAAGGCTCCTGAATGACTTGTTGCCTCAGGGTCGAAATGAGACTCCTGATATATTTGAGCAGCTATCAGCCTCCAGTCAAATCCATATCTATTTGCTACATCCTTAATAAGTTGGCTGTATTGGGGCAATCTGGTTTTAAGCCTTATGTGATATTTTCTAAGATCAACATAATCAAAATTATCTATATCTGCATAATATTTATTGTATATTTCATTGAGCTTGCCGTTTTTTTTAATTTTGTTAAAAAAGAGATCGATTTTATTCAGAAGTCTGGTTTCATCGGGGTTTACCGCCCAGCCCAAATCCTTCTCGTTACTTATTGCTAATGCAAGCGCTATCTGAGGATAGTATCTTCGGTTAAGCAAGGCAATGTTTCTATCAGCAATAGTAATGTCAATAGTTCCTTCCGCCACCTGTTGTATCAACTCATCGGTTGGAATATTGTCATACAGTTTAATTTTAATATCTATTCCATCTCTTCTAAGAGCTTTAAGCCTTTCCTGATAGAATGTTCCCCTTCTGACATGAACAGTCTTACCTGCAAGATCCGCGACTCTTTTAATGCTCGTATTGTCGCGACGGACAATAACATATTGTTGAGTTGACATGTAACCATCGGAAAAAGCAGCCTCTTTTTGCCTTTTAGGTGTGACAGCCATGTTGGCGGCTATAAATGAACCTGTTCCATCTTTTAAAGCCGAAATCATCGAGTCCCATTTTTCAGCTATATTTACCTCTAAAGCAACTCCAAGATAATCCGCAAAAAGCTTTGCGAGCTCATATTCAAAGCCCATAGTCTGGTCTCTGTATAAATAATAACAATGTGAATTGTTACGAGTTATTACAGTAATTTTGCCTGCATCAAGGATCTTGTCCAGTTCACGAAATCCAGATGAATTTATATAGACAAAAAGCAGATTGCAGGAAATAAACAAAAGAATAATTGCTTTATTGAGCAGAGATTTCAGAATGTTATTGAAGCTATTGCCGGCCATTTATGATTAAAAAGCTCCTAATTGACACTTGATTATTTTGATATTCAGGGCCTCACAGGCAGAGCTTACCATCATCTTGTGGACGTTAAATTCAGATGCGATCTCCCATGCACTTATGCAAGGCAGTCTTCCTTCAATCAGCCTGTCATGGATTGCTTTTTTTAAGTTCCGGTCTTCAGGCTCTTTAGCTTTAATGATTTTTTTTTGAGGTTTATAACCAAACAGGCCCAGCTGGCATTTAGTCAGCCTGAAATTTATAAGATCAACAGTCCTTCCCACTTCAGCGGCTGCAACCCGCAGACTGTCTGCGATCTGAAATGCGACAAGACATGGGAGCTCGCCGTCCTTATTCTGTTTTAAAATTTCATTTTTAATAATAGTACTTATTTGCGCTTTGTTTTGATGTTTTGCTGCAAATTGATTGTTTTTCTGATCAATCATTATTTTATTCCTTTTGTTAATACAACTTGATAGTATAGGAAATCCCATTTTTTGCCTAATGAATTCAGCGCGATAAGACAAATGCATCGCTGAGCAGGAAAGTGCCTAAAATGAGCTAAAGTGCCTAAAATGCCTAAAGTTGTGGTACGCCTTCGGCGTGCTAATTGATAACCCACTTGCCGGCCGACTATCCGGCAGGAGCTACAGGATGTTGTCACTCCACTACTTTAGACACTCATAACTTTAAAATCCGTTGCACCGAAGGTGCATTCCTTAACTTTAGGCACTTATGTTCGCACCGAAAGTGCGCTAAGTTGATGTTGGGCAGTTTTATACAGCAATTCAATTAAAAACACAATTATAAAGCATAGAGCTTCTATTTGCTTGAACAAAATTAAAGCCTTTGTTAGTATTTTTAATTATGAAAATAAAACGTAAAAAAACACGTCGGATCATGGTCGGGAAAGTAAAAGTCGGTGGAATGGCTCCGATTGCTGTTCAGTCCATGACTAATACTTTTACTCAGGATGTCGCGGCCACGGTTTTACAAATAAAACGTTTGGAAGAAGCCGGGTGTGAGATTGTCCGGGTGGCTGTGCCGGATATGGAGGCTGCCGAGGCAATTTCTGCAATAAAGGACAAAATATCGATCCCTCTTATAGCAGATATCCATTTTGACTACCGCCTGGCAATTGCTTCGGCTGTGGCCGGAGCTGATGGCTTGAGATTAAATCCAGGTAATATAGGAGGAGCCAAAAAAATAAAGGCGGTTGTTGAATGCGCAAAAGAATTTAATATCCCAATCAGGATAGGAGTTAATTCCGGCTCTATTGAAAAAGATATTTTGAAAAAACATAAAGGCGTTACTGCTGAGGGTATGGTTGAAAGCGCCACCCGTAATATAGAATTATTAACATCATATGGCTTTTATGATATAAAATTATCTATAAAAGCATCGGATGTGCTCCGCAGTGTTGAGGCTTACAGGCTGCTTTCATCAAAAACCGATTTTCCTCTTCATGTGGGTATAACAGAGGCTGGCCCTCTTTATCCTGGGATAGTTAAATCATCACTCGGCATAGGGATGCTTCTCGCAGAAGGGATAGGTGATACGATCCGTGTTTCCTTGACCAGAGATCCTGTCGAAGAGGTTCGTGTGGGCTATGAAATTCTGAAGGCTCTTGATATTCGCCGGCATGGTCCTGATATAATATCATGTCCGACCTGCGGCCGTTGCAACATCGATCTGTTTAATATTGTCAAGCAGGTTGAAAAAGCCCTTATATCAAATTCTCTGCCAATTAAGATAGCCATAATGGGCTGCATTGTAAACGGCCCGGGAGAAGCAAGGGAAGCGGATATCGGAATCGCAGGCGCTGACGGCGCCGGGATACTGTTCAAAAAGGGGAAGGTGATAAAAAAGTTTTCTCAGGAAAAACTCGTTGATGTTTTACTGAAAGAAATTGAGCTGATGGATAGAAAGGATCAATATGGCAAAACAGGTTAAAACCGCAATAAGTCCGACAAGAGCTGAAGATTATCCGGAATGGTACCAGCAGGTGGTCAAGGCCTCGGATATGGCTGAGAATTCACCTGTAAGAGGCTGCATGGTAATAAAGCCGTGGGGATATGCTGTTTGGGAAAATATCATGCGCATCCTTAATGAAATGTTTAAGGCAACAGGGGTGAAAAATGCATATTTCCCATTATTTATTCCCCTTTCTTTTCTTGAAAAAGAGGCCGAGCATGTTGAGGGGTTTGCAAAGGAATGCGCAGTTGTATCGCATCACAGACTTGAAAAAGGCCCAAACGGCGGCCTGGTGCCTGCAGGTCCGCTCAATGAACCTTTGATAGTGAGGCCGACTTCCGAAACAATTATCGGAGATGCATTTTCAAAGTGGATTGCCAGTTATCGTGATCTTCCGATACTCATCAACCAGTGGGCAAACGTCGTCAGGTGGGAAATGAGGCCCAGGATATTTCTAAGAACCAGTGAATTCCTGTGGCAGGAAGGGCATACAGCCCATGCTGCAAAAGAAGAGGCGATTGAACGGGCTCACCTGATGCTTGATGTTTATTCACAGTTTGTTGAACAATACTTAGCCATGCCTGTAATGAGGGGGAAAAAGTCCGAGGCGGAAAGATTTCCAGGGGCTGTTGATACTTTTTGCATCGAAGCCATGATGCAGGATAGAAAGGCTTTGCAGGCCGGCACATCACATTTTTTAGGGCAGAATTTTGCCAGAGCATCCAACATCAAATTTCAGTCTGCCGAAGAAAAAGAGGAATATGCATGGACAACCTCATGGGGAACATCTACGCGTCTTATAGGGGGTCTTATAATGACGCACAGCGATGATGACGGCCTTGTGCTTCCTCCCAAAATCGCATCTTCACACGTTGTTCTGCTGCCGATTATAAGAAAAGCTGATGACAGACAAAGGGTAATGGAGTTTACTGAAAACCTTGCAAGGGAGCTTAAGGATAAATTCTTCTGCGGCCGCAGTCTGGAAGTTGAAATCGACGATCGTGAAATCGGCGGCGCAAGAGGATGGGACTGGATTAAAAAAGGTATCCCTCTCCGGGTTGAAATAGGGCCCAGAGATATTGATAATAATTCCGTATTTGTGGCAAGGCGTGACAGGTCTCATAAAGATAAACAATCATTTAAAAGAGATGATTTTATCAATCAAGCAACAGATATACTTGATGAAATACAGGTATCTCTTTTTGAACGCGCTCTGTTGTTCAGGAAAGAGCATAGTGTGACAATCGAAGACAAAAAAACATTTGTTGATTTTTTTACACCCGAAAATAAAGAAAAACCCGAAATTCACGGTGGATTTGCATCATCATGCTGGTGCGGATCAAAAGAGTGTGAATCAAAAATCAAGCAGGATCTTGGCGTTTCGATACGATGTGTTCCGCTTTTCAGCATAAAGGAAAAAGGCAGGTGTATTTACTGCGAACAGCCGGCAGCCGGCCGTGCAATATTTGCAAAGGCATATTAACCCTTGATCCGAATCACCGATATACTTGACAAGGTTGCCGACAACAACCCTGATGCAGATCTGGATATTATAGACCGGGCATATATTTACTCTGCCAAGGTACATGAAGGACAGATGCGGCTGTCAGGCGAACCCTACCTTGCTCACCCAATTGAAGTAGCCTATATTCTGGCAGATATGAAACTCGATTCAGTCAGCATTGCAGCCGCTCTTTTACATGATGTAATCGAGGATACCCACGCGACTTCAGAAGAGATAAAAGATATATTCGGCCCCGATGTCTCGCATATTGTATCCGGTGTAACCAAACTGAGCTCACTTGCCTTTGACACTTCACAGGCCCGTCAGGCTGAAAGTATCAGAAGGATGATTCTTGCCATGGCGGATGATATCAGAGTTATACTGATCAAGCTGGCTGACCGCCTTCATAATATGAGAACGCTGCATTTTCACACAAATGAGCAAAAAAAAATAAAAATTGCCCAGGAAACCCATGATATTTACTCGCCGCTTGCCGCGCGTCTTGGAATTTACTGGATGAAAAAGGAGCTGGAAGATACCGCCTTTATGTATCTTCAGCCTGAAGAATATTATAAAATAAAAGCCCTTGTCAGTAAAGATAAGGAGGGGCGGGAACAATATATTGCAACAGTCAAAGATTACATCAAAAAAAAGATGGCTGAAAATGGTCTGGAATGCAAGGTTTTAGGCAGATATAAATATTTTTACAGCATTTACAAGAAAATGGTTGATCAGGATCTACCATTTGAAGAAATCTACGATATTATAGCATTCAGGATAATCCTCGATACAATACCCAGGTGCTACGAAGCGCTAGGACTCATACATTCATTATGGAAACCTGTTCCCAGGAAATTTAAGGATTATATCGGGGTTCCCAAGCCAAATATGTACCAGTCTCTCCATACAACAGTAATCGGGCCTTATGGTGAACGCATTGAAATACAGATCAGAACATGGGAAATGGATAGGGTCGCCAAATCAGGTATAGCGGCTCACTGGGGTTACAAAGAGGGGAAACGTATTGATGAGAAGATAAGCAATGCCTTTGCATGGATTCAGAATCTGGTTGAAAACCAGCAGGCCATAAGAGATCCGGATGAATTCATGGAAAGTGTCCGCATAGATCTTTTCCCTGACGAAGTCTATGTTTTTACGCCAAAGGGAGAGATTAAAACGATCGCCAAGGGCGCCACTCCGGTTGATTTTGCTTATTTAATTCACTCAGAGGTAGGTGATCGGTGTATTGGAGCTAAAGTTAACGGGCATATCGTTCCGCTGCGGTATGTATTAAAAAACGGAAATATATTAGAAATTATTACTTCAAAAAACCATCACCCAAGTAAGGATTGGCTGAAGTTTGTCAAGACCGTCAAAGCCCGTTCAAGGATAAGGCAATGGATAAAAAATCAGGAAAGAGAACGCAGCATTACACTTGGCAGGGAGATGTGTGAAAAGGCTTTTCGTAAATACAGCCTTAATTTTAATGAACTATTGAAATCAAAAGAGATGCAAAAGGCAGTAGAGGATTTTGGTTTTAGGACGATCGAGGACATGATCGTAGCTATTGGTTACGGTAAAATAACACCGTTGCAGGTAATCAGGAAGGTTATTCCAAAATCTGAATTAGACGAAGAAAAATCTATTTTAAACAAGATCATAGGCCACGTTAAAAAGAAAAAACCAAAGGCAAGTGTAATAGTACATGGTATTGATGACATACTTATAAAATTTGGAAGGTGCTGCCAACCTGTCCCCGGAGATTCTATAACCGGCTATATTACACAGGGTTACGGCGTAACAGTTCACAGGTCCAGTTGTGTAAATGCCTTAAAAATAAATCCGGAACGGGAGATAGATGTGGAGTGGCACAAGGCTATTTCAGAAATTTATCCTGTAAAAATAATCGTTCGTTCCGGCGACAGAATTGGCTTGCTGGCCGACATTGCAACCAGCATCAGTAAACATGGCTCGAATATTGTCAGCGCCAAAACAGAAACCATGGAAAACGGCGATGTCGAAACTTTTTTTACAATTTATGTTAAAGACATCGACCATTTAAATGCGCTTCTATCAGAGATTAAAAAGGTAAAGTCTGTTTATGATGCCGGCAGAGAAAGTTAAGGAGCCTTGACAACCAGACCTGACTTTATACAGCTTGTACACACGACCATTTTTTTTACCTTCCCGTTATATAATGCTCTTACCTTTTGAAGGTTTGGGTTAAAATACCGCTTTGTCAAATTATGGGCATGACTTACATTATTTCCTACTAAAGGTTTTTTCCCGCATATTTCACACATTTTAGACATGATTGTTTCTCCATTTTCTTGATTTAAAATACAGCTTATTTCTTCAATCTTTATTCCTTGCCGAATTAAAAGAGCTGCCGCAACTCCGGTTATATTGTTTGATTCCGTGCTGCCCGACATCTCAGGACGCGACCGCTCCCACATACCCACCCCTCACGAAGGGCTTTTATCTTTTAAAAAACAAAATTTAACATTATGCACTTTTATCTGATTCAAAGCAGCATAGGCTCCATCAATAAAAGCCTTTGTATTGTCTATTCCATGAATGTTTACGACTCTTGCATTTCCATCCAACACATCAAAACCATCTCCGTCAACAAGTCTGGACGGATCTCTCGGGGTTGCAAGCCCTCCTAACTGTTCAGGACAGATTGGCAGAATACTTTCCATTGCCAGATGCTTAAAGACAATGGCACTTTTTTTGCTTTTCCCATCATATCTGCAGTTGTAACCAAGCAGACATGCGCTTGCAGCTACCATTAACATGTCCTTTATTTGTTATTTTCTTCTATCAATGCTTCACATTGAGCGATATATTGAAGCGCCTTATAATGCACCCCAACATCAGGGTAATCGGATATAACCGACTTGAATCTGGCCAGCGCCCCCTTGTAGTGTTTGCTCTGATAATAATACAACCCTACCCCGAACACACCTTCGGCAAGGCTTTTATCGCATTTCTCA
The DNA here is from genome assembly GCA_035529315.1 of Anaerolineae bacterium. NCBI lineage: Bacteria > Bacillati > Chloroflexota > Anaerolineae > Anaerolineae bacterium. Next base: position 5,777 of record DATKWZ010000034.1, on the reverse strand, counting down.
ATATATGCTTTTCCCATATGAGCGTATTTATCACGCGGGAACTGCTTTATCAGACGTATAAATGTGGATTTTGCCTTTTCCGCCGAACTCTGATCCCTGTCCGGCGTGCTCACCTGTTCAAAATAACACAGCCCGATCCGGTATATTATATAAGGTATGGCCTCGTTATTGGGATGAAGATTTTCAAACTCCTCATAAGCAAAAATAGCATCTTCATATTCCTTTAAACAGTAATAAGCGTCGGCAATTTTCAGTTCCGCAAGGATCGCAAATTTACTGAAAGGATACCAGTCTTTTAACTTTTCAAATGATTCAATCGCTTTTTTATAATTTCCACTTTTGAAATCATCCATTCCATTGCTTGCAAGCTCCTGGGCCGGTTTTTCTTCCTTTTTTTCAAACCACGCGCAACTGGAAAAAACAAAAAAAGAAATTAGACAAAATATTAATATACGTTTCATTATAATAATTTAGGCCTTTTAAAGAGACTTTTTGACAGGATTAACAGAATGTTCAGGATTAAAACATCAAAACTTATCCTGTAAATCCCCGTTAAAATCCTTTACTTTACGTTTGATTTCAACTTTCCGTTTACCAAAATTAATAGTTAAATCTTAAAACCACAACTCATTCAGATTGTAAACTCTATAAGCATAACCGATGATTTTTAGGTCAATTCTTTGTCTTTTATTTGTTTGTACACCTTCCTCGGACTATGATTTTTTATGATTTACTGGATTGCTAAAATGAGATTTAATCTTGTTTGTCCTGTTATCCTGTCTGATTTTTTTCAAATGGCTAAAGCATTACGTTTCATTTTATATTTGCTATATAATGCTCGGCTGAAAATGCCGCAATTGCAGCATCACCTGCTGCTGTTACAATTTGTCGCAGCGGAGTGTTGCGTACATCTCCTGCAACAAATACTCCAGGCAGCGAAGTCTCCATGTTTGAATCGGCTATAACAAATCCGGACTCATCCAACCTGACACAGCCGCCTAAAAATCCGGTGTTTGGATGTATGCCTGTCCAGACAAAGCATCCATCAACCTGCAACTTTTTTGAGTCATTTGTTTTAACATTTTTTACCGTAATATTTTCGACATTGGTTAAGCCGCCGTTAATGCTTGTTATTATTGAATCCCAGACAATTTCTATCTTGTTGTTGGCAAAAGCACGTTCCTGCAAAATCTTCGTTGCCCTGAGTTCGTCCCTTCGATGAATAAGATATACCTTGCTGGCAAATTTCGTAAGAAATAAGCTTTCCTGCACCGCGGTATTTCCTCCTCCAATTGCAGCGACTACAAGGTCTTTATAGAACGGCCCGTCACAAGTAGCGCAAAATGATACCCCTTTGCCATAAAATCTATCTTCACCGGGAACACCCAGTTTTCTTGGGGAAGCCCCTGTGGCTATGATAATTGTATAAGCGGTAATGGTTCTATCGGAAAGCCTGACTTCCTTGATATTTCCAGAACAATCGATTGAAATTACTTCATTGTTTTCAATATTAAGATCAAACCGCTTTGTTTGCTGTGTTATATTTTGGATCAGATCGGCTCCGCTAAGACCTTTGGGAAAACCCGGATAATTTTCGATCCAGTCGGTTGTAATAACCTGTCCGCCCGGAATGGCCTTCTCAACCAGGATAACATTTAACCTGGCTCGTGCCGCATAAAGACCGGCGGTCAGCCCCGCGGGACCACCGCCGATTATTACAAGGTCGAAATCAGCCTTTTTCATCACAAAATTTCCTACAGTATTTTATTTATAATTTCTTCAAGTTTTGCTTTCGCAACTATACCTATTACCTGATCAACAACATTACCCTGTTTGAAAAACATTAATGTTGGTATTGATCTGATACCGTATTTTCCAGGTGTGGCAGGATTGTCATCAACATTGAATTTTACAAATTTGACCTGCTCGCCGAAAAAACCTGATATCTCATTAATTACCGGACCGATCGCCCTGCATGGCCCGCACCACGGAGCCCAGAAATCTACCAGCACGGGTTTATCCGCCGCTAATACCTCGGCATCAAAACTGTCATCGTTAACTTCTACAATATTTGCTGCCATAATAACATATCCTTTTTATTTGTGTAGTTACAAAAAAAATATAATAAGGTATCTCAACAATAAAGTCAAATATAGTAATATAAATAATCATTGTCAATATTTATGGATTTCCAATCGGAAAAATCCTTACAATTGACACATGAAATCGGTTTTGTTACATAATCGCTATTGCGGTTCAAGGAGGAAAATAATAAATGGGCAAAAAAATAAGTATCGGCGCTCTAATCTCAGGAGGTGGCACAAACCTTCAGGCCATTATTGATGCATGCGAATCAGGCAGGATAGATGGAAAAATGGTGTTTGTGGGATCGGATAACCCTGAAGCGCGAGGGCTTGAAAGGGGTCTTAAACACAAAATTCCTACATTTGTTGTTAACTACAAATCGATAATACTAGATTATAAGAAAGAGCCTGAGCAGGTTATCCTGCCGGATGATTTTGATCTGGATGATATACTTTCCAAACAGCATCTGTTTTCAGATAATGCAGCCGTTGAAAAGGTAAAATCCTTTATTATTACAAGGGCTGTTGCCGAGGCAAAGCTTCTTGAAGAAATGAAATCTTATCCATTTGACCTTCTTGTTTTAGCCGGTTTTATGAGAAATTTTACCCCATATTTCATTAACAGGGTAAATACTGATCCAGGTGTTCAGCGCATCATGAATATCCACCCTGCCCTGCTTCCGTCCTTTCCTGGAGTCGATGGATATGGCGATACATTCAGGTATGGATGCAAAGTCGGAGGCTGCACAGTACACTTTGTCGATTATGGCGAAGACTCCGGGCCCATAATAGGTCAGAAGGCATTTCAGATCAAGGAGGACGATACGTTGGATTCAATCAAGGAAAAGGGCCTGAAATTGGAGTGGGAACTCTACCCTGAATGCGTTCAACTATTCGCACAGGGCCGCCTGCAAACCGTAAAAATGTCATATAAACTTAAAAACGGCAAAATACTGCAACGAACCGTGGTAAAAATTGCACAACCGGCAAGCCTTCAACACGCATCACCCCGGTTATGAAAAGGGACAATCCTGGGCCGTCCCCTGCCCTGTTTTTTAACAACCATTTAAGAAACCTTGCGCGACCTTCAAAGATCAAAGGTCTTCAAGCGGGCTGATCACGCCTTCGCCACCTTGCTGTAGAACGTGTGTGTAGATCATTGTCGTCTGCACATCTTTGTGGCCCAGCAAACTCTGGATCGTACGGATGTCTGTACCTCGCCGGAGCAAATCCGTCGCAAATGAATGGCGAAACGTGTGCGCACTAACCCGCTTTTGGACGTCGGCGGTCCGCACAGCATTGGCGATTGCCTTGTTGATGGGACTGGGATCCAGATGATGGCGCCGGACGATGCCCGTGCGCGGGTCAGTTGACAGTTTTTGAGCGGGGAAAACGTACTGCCATTGCCACTGTCTTGCGGCATTGGTGTATTTTCTGGCAAGAGCGTGGGGCAGATAGACTTCGCCGTATCCGTTGGCAATATCTCCTTCGTGAACGATTCTGACACGCATCAAATGCGTCTCCAGCGCCGCTTGGAGACTGGGTGGTAATGTCGTGACTCTGTCTTTGTCCCCTTTACCGCTACGAACTGTCAGCGCCTTCATATCAAAGTCAATATCATGCACCCTCAGCCTCAGGCATTCGATGATGCGCAACCCCGAACCGTACAACAGTTTGACAACAAGCTGATGAATTCCGGTCATCGCACCAATGATCCGCTTCGTCTCATCCCTTGTCAAGACAACAGGAATCCTGATCTTCCTGATCGCCCTTTCAGCGTTGATTTTCTCGTCCAGTGGTTGTTTGAGTACATGTTTGTAGAAAAAGACCAGCGCATTCAACGCCTGATTCTGTGTCGATGGCGCCACATTCCTATCGCGAGCTAAAAACGTCAGATACGTTTCGATCTTCTTTTCTCCATCACTCAGGTCATCGCGCGACTTCATATTGAAATGAAGGACAAAGCGTTTTACCCAATCGCAGTAGCTTCGCTCCGTGCGAATCGAATAGTGTCGGCGCCGCATTACATCGCGCATATCATTCAGAATATTACTTTTACTTGACATAGCTTTCTTCCTGTTTTATCGTTTTTTCATGGTTAGAGAGAATACACTATATTGAATATTGAAAACAAGCAAATTTGCCTGTTTGTCTGTTCAATATCAGGATATCAGGCAAATTTGCCTTATATGTAAATGTTGTGCCATAGATTTGAGAGGTGACCATGCCGACATTCAAGACATATCATCCGTATCAGGTTGATTTGGATCTGATTAGCAAATCGTCGCTTCGCGTAATGAATCAAGAGAAGCGACTCATTGCCGAAAACCCCTTTCTTGAAGTACTAAGAGGCATTCTGGGACAGGACGATCACTACGAAGTCGAAGACCTATCTTTTACCTTACCAGCACTGGTTGTGAAAAGCCGGGGAGAGGAAATCCGGATCGAAACACAGAACCGAGACGAAACCTATCTCCTTCATCTCCTCAAGTTGTGCCTGGAAGTCGGGAAGGAAGGCTGGGTGTCGGAATGGGCTTGGTACTACATCGAGGATGACCGCGTCATAGAAGACCCCGGAACCGCCTTTATCCACTTCTTCATATGTCAGAGCGGTAAGATTCTCAGAGACCTGGTGGTCCTTCACGACATACCTGAGGGCCTTCTTAAGGAAAAGGAAGATTTCTTCTTCTTTACCGACCGCGAAAACCAAATGGCAGAGACACGCTTGTACTTTGAGGACTTCCTTCAGAACTCGCGACACGGACAGCTTCTGTTTAACAGGCTCAGAAACAAACGAGATATCGAGCTCTTCGGTTCCATGTCTCCCCGCGTCGATGAATTTCCTCTTGGTACTATCATGGCAAGAATGAACATTATACTTAAGGAACTGAGGTGGCAGCGGTGGATTTTGGTTGTCGCATTCATCGTCATAGCTGCAATTTTGCTGTATAAACTGTGACTCATGAAGTGCTGGGCACAACAAGTCGTGCACCGGATCGGCGGAAAAGAGCGCCCGCCTCCCGGTGAACTCCAGCGTTGGGCTTTTAATGGAGGAAAAAATGGAACTCATTTTTCAATCATCACCAAAGGTCGTAGTCGCGACAAATACATTCCTTAATGTTCCAGTTATTTTAAAATATGAAGATACTCCGCTCATGGAAATAATTCAGGATCAAGGAATTGGCTTTACAACACAAATACCTATCTATCATTCTGATGGAACGTATTTGGCAAAGGTTAAGGGTAATCGTATTTTTCCCACTGAAGCAGGAAAAAAAGCTAACATCGAAATAAGAGATACGCCAGGCAAATTTATTTGTAGCCTTGATAAGAAAGAAATGTTCGAACTAACCCACGGTGTTGGCGATGAATTCAAGGCAGATGCAGAATTATATGCTCCTGATGGTTACTTTGTAAAATGTTCCGAGTCTCCGAAACCCGAACTATTTGATGTAAAGGGTAATTCTATAAGAGTTGGTGGTATTACTATGATTGGGAATATTTTTCAAAATCTGTCTATAGGCATTTGGCTGCGTAAAGATGGTTCCTGTGCAATAGGCGTGAGATAAAGCCCAACAAAAAAATCAACCCGACCGGCGGAAAAGCTCGCCGGCCGGTTATTTTCGCCGTTAGCTGCCTTAAAGAGGATCTGAGTGCAAACACTAGATTTAATATCAGAGTGGAACCGCTGCA